>SVNU01000048.1 GCA_015066715.1 Ruminococcus sp.
ATACTGTTCATCGCTTCACCCGCAATATGCAGCTGCACCGAGAGGCTGATTTTCACCTGAAAATCTACTTAAGTTTGTAAGGTTCGAGTCGCCGAAACGTACAAACTGAAAACTCAGATTTTCCACTCTATTTCCACGCTTTCGGGGAATAACGTTATTTTGTCAATTATCAGCTGAACAACGCTTCTTTTATCATCAAAGGAAAGCCTATTCCACACGGTCATTACGTTGGTTAGAGCCTTTACGTCAGGAGCATTGTTTTCAGCTTCTTCAAGACTGTTTATCTGCTGTAAAAGTTCTGTTTTTCTGTGTCAAGTCTTTTAATTTTCTGGTTTATGTACAAAAGCGTAGTGCTGTCGGCTTGCGTTAGCTTATCAATAAGAATGTCAATGCTGTGTTCAATCTCCAAAACATTTGTTTTAAGCCTGATAATTTCGTTGTTGTTCACACTTTCGGTTTTGGGCTTAATGACAATATCTGACAGCTTTTCACTTATTCTTTCCTCAATCAGCTTTTCAAACTTGTCTGCGTAAATTGTCGGCATAGGAGTATTACACAATTTGTTAGCCCTGCCCGAACATACGAAATAACGCTTGTTTTTAGATTTCTTAACAGTCATAGCATAACCACAGCAACCGCATTTTACTTTTCCAGCAAGATAACTGTTTTTCGCCTTGCAAGTCTTGACTTGATGATTTCCAAGCAGTTTTTTACGGCAAGTCAGCCATAAATCAGACGGAATAAACCCGTTATGCGGAGCAATTACCACATTCTGACCCTTCAAATCCCACGTTTTACGGTTGGTATTTTCACCCGAAAACAGATAACAGCCGTGTATGCCGTCAAAATCCTCTATCTGATTACAAAGGTTAGCCCCCTGTTGCTTATAGAAGGAATAAACATTCACATCAGCCATAACATAAATCGGGCTTCTCATAAGCTCTGAAATCCTTGCAGTATTCCAATTTTTACCACGGTTATTGATACAGCTGTCCTGTGATATTTCTCTGATAACATCGCCCAAAGTAGCAGACGGTCTTGAATACAGACTGTAAATTCTTTTTATGTCGTTTGCTTCAACGGGATTCACTTCATACATTGATGTTTTGACCCCATCAATAACGGTGGGCTTTTTGGTAAATCCGTAAGGAATCTTACCGCCCATATAAAAGCCCCGTCTGCTTCTGCTGCTGTAAGCATCTGCAACACGCTGTTGAATTGTTTCACGTTCAAGCTGTGCAAACACAATGCAAATATTCAACATTGCCCTGCCCATAGGGCTTGACGTGTCAAAACGTTCTGTTGCCGATATAAAATCAACCTTGTATTTCTGAAATTCGTCCATCATTTCGGAGAAATCAAGAATAGAACGGCTGATTCTGTCAAGCTTGTAAACAATAACCTTGTTTATTCTCTTTGCTCTTATATCGGTCATCATACGCTGAAAATCGGGTCTGTCGGTATTCTTTCCGCTGAATCCGTTGTCTTGATACACTACTGTTTCCGCTCCCCGGGCTTCATATCTGCACATTTCAATCTGAGATTCAATTGATATGGAATCCTCACGGAAAACGGATTTTCTTGCATATATAGCAACTTTCATAAATATCACCCTTCTTAAATACAAAGAAGGCTAATGGCGGTTATGCTCAGTATAACACCATTAGCCTAAAATGTCAAATATCTACACAAAAAACTATTATATAAAATATTTTACAAATATCCAAAACAATTCATTTTTTATATTCTCTATTTCATTTGGATTAGTATCGTCTGTGTATTTTTCAATTAAACTAATGTTATCCATAATAATCACTCCCTGCTTGCAGTATATGAACGGGACAAATTTTATTATGCATTATTTTACATTGTACCCCATCTTTTTCAGCCCACGCTTCAATGCTTCTGTATGCTCCCCCGTTTCATCGAGCCTGTCAGCACATTCCGAATAAAAATCACGGGGAAAAGGCATATAGCCCAAACCGTTCACAATAATATCATCAAGAGCATAATTTGTTCTGCCGTTATCAAGTGGGGCATTGTCTCTTACGGTCAAAGTGTTTCCGTCAATACGGCTTTCCATATTTCGCCTGTCAAGCAAACCGCCGTTATTCTTTCGGCGTTTGTACAGTTTCGGCGTATAAGCGTTATAAACTCCCTCTTGTATCGCTGTTTGTAAATTGTCTTTTACCGTTTCCGCAACTTCATTTTTCAATGTGTCCTGAATGTCTTTTTCAATACGTTCAAATAGCTTGTCTAAATCAGTCATTATAATATCTCCCTGTGTCTTGAATCGGTACGGCAAAACACCGTACCGATATATAAAATCACTTACTCTGTCTGCGAATTGTCTCTTCTTTATACATCTGTCCAAAGCATTGTGTATATTCAATAAGTGTTTTGCTGATTTCTGTTTTCATAGCCTGTACCGTTTTTTCATCAGCACTACCGTCAACATTAACGGTCAGATTTATTGTCGGCTTTGTGAAATCGGTCACACTTACCGCCTGTGTGCTGTCTGATATATTCGGCAATGCATTTTTTACATTTACGGGAATACTGTTCATAACGGGATTTTTCAGTATGTTCAGCAGTTCAAACGTCTGAGCATTTTTTATCTGTGATAGGTCAATTTCTGAAATTGGCTTTATATTCGGATTTTTCTTTGCCTTGATTGGCTTACCGTCATTCATAACCCTGCGACCGTCAGTCCCTATGAGATACCCATCAGCATCAAGATTAGCCTTACTCTTGAATTGTGCAGACGGATTCACATTGTCATTTGCATTAACACCGTTATTGCTCAGACTGCCGTTAAGCTTTTCAAGTTCAGCCTTTGCTTTGGCAATTTCAGCCGTGTTATCGCTTACAGCTTGCTCATTCTTATCAAGAATACTGTAATCAATGGCATAGTTACCATTGCTGTCTGTTGTGAGAATACCGCTCTTAACAGCATTTGTTAACTCTGTAGGAGTAAGCCCCTTTACAGCCTTGTCAATATCACCGTTTGCCGTAAGCTTTGCAACAAGACTGTCATTGTTGGAAGTCTGTTTCTTATCTCCTCCAAGCTGTTCATAAATATCAACAAGAACTACTGCTTTTCACGGGCTTCTTTCTGCTCCTCTAAATCCTCAACTACCTTGTCATAATATTCCTTGCTGTTATCCTTTTGAGTTTCAAGAATTTCTTTCTGTTCTTCAAGTGCAGATATTTCAGATTCCTGTTTAGCCTTGTCAAGATTAGATTGAGCATCTGCAAGATTGGTCTTTGCTTCACTTACAGCTTCTTTATCCTCACGCAGTTCCCAGTTACCGCCCTTTGTATAAACAAGTCTTTTTTGTGCTTTGGCTTTGTCAAGCTCTTGCTGTGCCTTTTTAACTTCAAGTTCAGCTTCAAGAATATCTTTCTGTCGTTCTTCTGCTTCACTTACTTTGTTAACAGCATCAATCTGTCTGTCAATAGCAGAAATCTTATCGTCATAAGCCTTTTCAATACTCTCAGCAAGCTTTTCCTGTTCATCAATCTGACTGTCAATCATTTCAGAATATTCGTCCTTAAGAGATTCAAAATATTCCTTTTGTGATTCTATTTCAGACTTGTTTATATCGTCAAGCTTATCATACAGACCTTCAAGGCTCTCTGTAAGACTGTCAATTTCGTCCTCAAATCCCTTGCTGAGTGAAAGCGTATTGATACGATTCTGTGTTTCTTCAATAGCAGAGTTTATCTGTGAACGTGCATAATCAAAACTGCCCTCTACAGTAATAGAATTACCGTCACCGTCAACATACTTGTCAAGTGCCTTATCAGCAAGCTTTTCATAATTTTCAATCTTCTTATCAAAGAGTTCTTGCTCACGCTCAAAACGAGCCTTGTAAACCTCTTCCTCGTACTTATTATATTCCTCTTGATATTTGGAAAGGTCAGAGAAATATTCTTTATAAGCACCGTCAAGCCAATTTATATACTCCTCTTGTGAAACCTTGTTCATTACAAAGTCGTGTTGCCACTTGTCATAGAGTTTTTCAAAGGCTTCTTTGTTTGTATCTGTGCTGTCACCGCCGTCAAATTCGGGAGCGTTAAGGCTTGCAATATCGCCGTTTAACTGAGAAATCAAATCGGAAATATCGGATATGTTTTCCCCACGTTTAGCAAGTTCAAGAGTAATTTCGGATAATCGCCCTGCATTGGATTCCATATTAGCCCTTGCAAGTGTTTCATATTCCTGTCGTAAATCTGAAACGGCTTTTTCCTCATCGGAAAGCTTATCTTCAAGACTGCTTTTTTCATTCAATAAGTCAAGTCTTATCTTTTCCTTTTTCTGTGCATTAAGCTTTTCATAAGCCTGTTTGTTCAGAGTAACCGCTCCCGTTATTTTATCCGTAACAAGTGCTTCACCATATCCAGACTGCGAAAGTTCTCTTATACTGCTTGCAGATAATTGACCGTGCTTGTCTTGTTCCTCAAAAGCTGATACAACTGTTTTATGATTTTTCACAAAACCGTCAGCAGATTTGGAAATATCATCATAAGCCTTTTGCAGTTCTTCAAGGCTTGATGTTTCTGTTGCTGTTTCAACATCAACCACATTTTCGGGATTGTTGTTAAAATCCGCAATAGCCTGTTTAACGCCTTCAATGCCCTTGTCAAAAACATTTTTGTCAAGCTGAATAAGTACAGAAAGCTCAGAATCGGTCAAAGAATTGATAAACGCTTTTTTAATGCCCTCATTAGCATCATTGACAATATTATCAACACCAAACATATTATATGCAGTATCACGGTTTTCAGTTTGATTTCTTATGTCTGAAAACTCATTCATTTTTGAAATCGTACCGTCAATCGCAGTTATAATATCCTCTTGCGTGCCTATAAACTGACCGCTGTTTTCCGCTGACCTTATAAGCTCTTGTCTGTATGCCTTATATTCATCAACGGTTTTGGGTATCTCTTTCCCTATAAGCGACTGTATTATTTCAGCCTGTGCAACAGTATTGTTATAATTGCCGTATGCAACAGCGTATTCGTCATATGCTGTACTCAGTTCCGAAATCCTGTTGCTCAGTTCAGTATAAAAATCCAAGCTTTGTACATTTTCAGCACCGTATTCATCAAACAAAGCTTGTCTTAATTTTTGCAAATTGTCAATGCGTTTCTTGATACCCTCTGCACTATCTCTGTCACCCTCAAAGTCAATTCGTGTGGTCAGACTGTTGACAGCTTCAAAGGTTACACCGCCGTTCTGCCTGTTGTATTCTCCTATGAATTTCAGCAGTTCCGTATCAGCGGAATTATCAGCCGTAATATCAAATCCGAGGTGCGAGCCTGTGTCCTTTGACATTGCTTCTTTTACAGCTTCTTCAAGCTCAGCATTGACCGCATTTGCCAAATCGGGCAAACTTTCTCTCAGCTTGTCGGCAGTAACTTGATTTATTGCATTGCTGAGATTTCCGTACTTATCAATCAGCCTGTCAACAACTTCACCCTCATATCCAAGCACATCAAGCAGATTATTTGTAGCAGAAGTCAGATTTTCCTTGCTTTCCGTGCCGTTTTCAACACCGATTTTCATATCAGCATAAGCACCGTACAGCGAATAAATATTATCTGTAAGCTCTTTTGTTGTTTCGGCTGTGTCCTTAATTTCTTGTCTTGCTTCTTCTTGTTTACGCTGTACAGTCTGATATATGGTAATAAGGCTTGTAAAAGCTATTGTCAATGCACCTATCGGATTTGCGGAAATAGAAGCCCAAAGTGTTTTGAAAGCTCCCGAAAGGCTGAACGTTGAAACTGCTGCCGATTGATTAGCCTGTGTTATTCCAAGAGTTGCAAGCCTTTGTTCTGCCTGTGCTTTTGTCATATTGCCTGTCTGAACAATATTCAGTTTATCTGCATATGTAAGCTGTTTTGTGCTTAATACAAGCTTTAGCTGACTGTCGGAAAGCATACCCGAAACAGCTTTCAGATTAGTGAAATCCTGTGCTGATAATGCAGAAGCATTGCTTGCAAGATTCATAGCATAACTTACATTCTTTATATCAGATACAAGACCAACAAAGCCGTTTTTCACAGATACAACACCCTTTGCAATAGCATAGAAAGCAACCGATTTCAAAGCCGTCTGCAATATTTTGTAGTTATCCGTAAACTGTACAAGCCCCGTTGTAGCTTCAAGTATATTCACAGCAAAATCATTCGGAATAAGATTATTCCACATATCCTTAACTGCCGTGCTTAATTCCGCTGACCTTGATTCAATGCTTTGCAGATAAGCACTATATTTCTGTTCTGCTTGCCCTGCGGAATCAGCACTTATATCCGTCAGATTTTTTACCGCTGTCCAATTTTCAACAAGTGCAATAAATGTGTTTTTGTGGTGCGCTCCTGCAAAGGTAAATCCAATTGCATTTTTCTGTACATCATTCAGCTGTTCCCATTTATCTACAAGCTCATCAATAATAACAGTAACGTCCTTAAATTCGCCCTTGCTTGTTCTGATATTCATTCCAACGGTTTTAAGCATTTTTTCAACATTATTAAGACTTTCGGTTATGTTCTCAGTTGAGCCGTCCTCTAATTCAATTTCGTATTTTCCAAGCTTCACATTATACAGCCTTGACAGAATACTGTTGATAGAAGTAGCAACCGCATCTTCCGTTTTTCCCGTTGAATCTCTCAGCCCTGCGATAATTGCACCGAGTTCATCAATGCTAAGCCCTGCAAGCTGAGCCGACTGTGCCGTTTTGCTCATAGCAGTAGCAAGCTTTCCAGCAACCGTTATTGAGGCTGTATCAAGAGCCGAAAGTTTTGATACCACATTCTGAATTTCGTCAGACTGTAGTTTGTAGGCATTTGCGATAGATACAAGGTTTTCTGCACTTGTTTCCATATCTTCAAAGCCTATCTTTGACAAATAGACCGTGCTTTTCAGATAATCGTCAAGCTCATCTGCACTTTTGCCTGTTCTCAAAAGTGTTTCATATGCCGTTTCAAGCTCCGATATATCAACCTTAAATTCAAAGGATTTATCAGACAATTCCGCAATTATATTATCGGAATTTGCCTTTGTACCGCCTGTTATCATACTGAGATTAGTTGCATATTTATCATATTCTTTAAGTGCATCTGTAGCCTCTTGCGCCATTCTGCGGATATATTGCAGGGCTGTTTGTGCAGATATAGTCAAGCCTGCATTTGTCATAACTCTCCTTAAAGCACTTGCAAGCGTTACTGTTTCATTGCTTGCAGTTCTCACAGAGCTTGATAATCCTGTCATCTGCCTTTGGGCGTTAGATGTATCTACAGCAACATTCAAGGGCTGTGACTGTATCTGTGCAACCACCTGTTTATATTGCTGTTTCAAATCTCTTTGTCTCAGCTTCAAATCAATATACAATTGGCGTTTTTGTCTGCTGAGTGCTGTAATCTGCTTTTGTATTTCTGCCTTTGCATTTCCGTCAATTGTAGCTTGCAGTCTAAGCCTTTTCAATTGTGCTTCAATCGACCGTATATCTTTGTTAATCTGAGCTACGGAATTAGGCTTGTCAAGCCCTGCCGTAACACTTACATTTAAATTATTATTTGCCATTTGCAATATTCCTTTCTGTCAAATACATTGTTGACTTATATTATTTTTCGTGCTATAATATATATAATGAATAATGTTCAAGGAGTGATTTTATGTTTATTCTGACAAATTCAGACGGGCGTTTTATATTGCTCCGCTGCTGTGAGTGCGGTGAAACTGCGGTATTTGAAAGAAACCAATTTAAAACTCTGACACCCGATTATGTCATATTGAAAGATAATCAGAAAATCACCTGTGAAAAATGCGGTACACCTCAGCCTGATTCAGATAAATTCATAAGCCTTGAACCGCAATTCGTTTCCGATAATTCCCAAACTGTCCCCGAATCAAAATTACCGTTTTGGGCTACAAGGGAAATAACCTCCGAAGAGCTTATGAGAACAATTATTTTTGATTGATATATGCCCTGCTTTTTTACGGCAGGGCATTTTTATCTCATTGTCATTTTGTCGTTGAGTTTTTCTCCGACTTCATTATTCACTTTTTCGATTCTCTCATTTTCCTGTGCAGTTCGTTGTGTTCCGTTTCTGTAACGAACATCAGATTGTCAGCCCTGTTATTAAGCCTGTTCCCGTCAATATGGTGAATTATCTTTTTATTATTGTTATTCGGTACAAAAGCCATTGCAACTATCTTGTGTAACTTCAAGCTTATTCTTTCCCCTTTTTCATTCACAAGCTTCAAGTAATAGTATAACGTGTTGTTCTTAAACGGGCAGAAGTACGGCTTCAAAATACCGTTTCTGTTTTTGCTGAATACTCTGCCCATATTTGATATTATGTAATTCGGATATTCTTCAACAGTTTTCCACTTTTCACCGTCAATGTGATTCACATATCCGTTATTTTTTTGTTTAAATCTATTTCGCTTATTTTATGCATAAAAGTTCTGTCTTGTTTATTCTGTATATTTGCAGAACGTATGCTTCAATTTACTCATTATGTAATAACCGAAAGTTTACCGTCCCGAAATCTACCGCCCCCTGTCTGCCTTAAAATAGCTGTCTGAATAATATTTTACAGTAAACAAGATTTTTACCCCCTTTCCTTAATTATTTACAATTTCTGCAATATTCTGAGCGTAAGCGCTCAGAAAGTCTGTTATCTTTTTTTCAAACTTCTTGCTGATTATCCTTTTATCACTCAGCCAAAGACCGAGAGATGAGGCATTACAGCCAACATTCACAGCAAATTTCTGTTGTGACATTCCGCTGTAGTCAAGAAACATTCTTACTTTGCTTTTAAGTTCCATACTGATTTTTCCTTTCTTTTGAAGGGGAAAGATTGCCGTTAACACTAACGGCAAAAAATCACCCTATGTTTTTTAGCTTACTATTGAATCCTTATCCGTAATATCAGTAGAAAAGGATTTGCAATGCTTCAACTTTGTTGTAGTCATTGCCTGCAAAGAATATAAGCGGATTCACAAATATTTTCATATCAGTTTTCTTATATCTCCACTTATAACCGCAGAAATGGTATTGATAGCCGTCAGCATTGAATGTAATTTCTTCAAACGACCTCAACAGCCTTGAAGCATTTGAAACATCATAATCAATAGCCTCGCAAAATTCACCGACCGTCATAGGTATTACCTTTTTAAAATTTTTTTCAAGCGGATTATGACAAACAATATTGTGTTCAAGATTTATGTAGGGAATCATCTTAAAAACATATCCTAAATGAACGTGCTTGTTTTGGGGCGTTGCCCTGTACAGTTCACGGATATATCTGATATAAACCTTTACAAACCTACTATCTGAAAGTGAGCCGTCAAGGTTTATCTTGCCCTTTTTAAAAGCATTTTCGTTCAGACGATAACCGTCACCGTCCTCAATAAGGTAACCGCTTTCTGTAACCTCGTTAAAAAACTGCTTGAACATTGTAGGCTTTAACATCAATAGTTCCTGCATTTTGCTTTTCGTCATTGTATTACTGCCGACTTTCAGATAATTGCTGTCATATTCAAGCCACGTTGATAAATATATCAGTCTTGTTACTGTCTGAGGCTTCAACTCTGCCAAACCAAAATTTTCTCCGAATATAAGCATTATAAAGTTCCTCTCATTATGTATTATTTTAGAGCATTCCGCTTGCTCTTTTCTTTCCTTATACATTTTATAGGCTTTTCTCTGTCTGTACGTTGAATTTTCCCGTCCGTCAACGCTCTCCGAATCCTCTGCGCCTTCTTTAATGTCTAACACTTCACCCGTGCTGTCATCAATCTTTATAGTTGTATATCCCATCTTTGACTACCGTCCTTTCAAAATTATTGTTACAAGCATATTTAACACGCTCCTTTAACCTATTGACATTTTCAGCATTGTTATAATTGTCTGATTTCAATGTCCGCTTCTTGTATATTCTGCCTATACTACCCTGTATCCCACATAATAACATACCTCCGATTTTATTCAGACAAGCCCTGCGTTTACACTTTGTTTACATTCTATCAGCAAATTACCTCTATATTCTTTCATACAAGGCGTGATATAATATAAACTGAATAGGTGTCATCACCGCTTTGTCTGTAAGTATATTATAGCATATAATTTTTAACCCGTCAATAACTTGCGACATTATATTTTTATTACCACATTATAGATATTTTTATATTCATATATAGAATTATTGTTTCGATATAATACAATCGTATTTATATAAAATGTTGATTTTCGTCAAATTCCGACCGACATAAATGTGCCAACTCGTCAAATTCCGACCAACGAATTTCAACAAAAAAAGTGCCGTTTTCGGCTTCCCTGCGTTATAAACAGGTAAAATACAGTGTTCATATTTACTCGTCAAATTCCGACCGAAAAAAATCGCCCGTTTACGGCTTCCCTACGCCGTTTGCGGGCATTTTTGCTTTCAACTCTCTTCTATTCTTTAATTACGAAACCACCTCCAACCCGAAACAACCCACAACACGAATCCACCTCTGAAACGTATCACCCCCACATCGCAACTGCCCACAGTAACGTCAATTGAAAAACAGCCAACTGAAAAAGAAAAATTCTCGAACAAGCTTTGCTTGTGAGAGTAGCGTGAGCAACTGCTTTGCGAACGCTTTATATCCCCACAGCATAACATTACACCTCTGCAATAACAATTACAAGCATATTCCGCTCCCTGTTATAGCTGAGATGTTACCTATTGCAATGTGTAATCATTATCCCCTATGCAGTTATAACATCACAATATAAATCCCCTTTCCAAGACCTCATCTTATAATCGCAAAAGTGATAATGCTTTGTCGTATGGCTTGTTGTATATATATTTATATCTCGAACAAGCTTTGCTTGTGAGAGTAGTATGAGCAACTTTGTTGCGAATACTATACCACCACTCACCGTACAAAACATACGGTCAATATACACAACGCATAGTATTCCAATTCGCATTATATATTATTATATAGGGCATTGATTAAAAATAACTAAGCCTTTTTCTTTTTTCTGAAAACATATTTGAGTAAAAAGCTACCATACACAATTGTACAGTAGCTTTTATTTTATGCTTTGGGGACTAACTTAATTTCATATCCCAATGAATCCGCAATACCGCATATTGTTTTTAATGATGTGTTTATTGACATATTTTCAACCCTTGATATTGCTTGTTGTGTCGTGTTGATTTTCAACGCTAAATCGCCCTGTGATAACTGCATAATAGTCAAGGGTTTAAATTTGACATCTGTTAATGTATTCTATAATACAAGCCCTACTCAATACGGCAGTATATCACCCGAATAAATTCGGTCTGATATATTTCGGGTACTGAGCGAAAAGGCACTATACACTAATAGCGACTTTTTATATAAAATATTTGTAAACCGCTCCCTATATATAAATATACCATTTCAGTATATTTAATCACAATTACACCGATCGGATAAAGTTAGTATACAGTAACTATCTTGCTAAAAATATAATACCCCTTTCAGAGCTTCTACAATGCATTTTAAGGTACTTTGTTTCCGATAGGGTATTTACCCCAAAAGGCACAAAGTCAATTTAAAGGGCGTTTCCGCTCGTCTCAGAGCATTTCAAGCTAATAGAAATAGCAAGTGTCGCAAAATGCGACGGGAGATTATTTTAAAAGCTCAGACACCGAAACAGCACTTTAAACAATGCCCCTAAAATCAAATCTAATGCCCTTTTAAGGCGTTTTATTTTCACCCATAAATTTCACTATCAAGCCCACAAAACGCCGTATAATGCATTATAGAGCGTTACAGAGCATTTAAACACTCATAGTTAATATAAATAAGGTGTACGGCGTTTCACCGACCCCCTTGTTATTGCTCCATTGATTATAGTTAGTTATTTATATATCTGCCCTCTATTCCCTGCATCGGTAACAATAACAGTTAAAATATTATGCTCCACTTTATAAATGATACGATAATCACCCACACGCAAACGATAATAGCCCGTATCACCTTTTAATTGTTTTATATCTCCATTATCAGGCAAGCACATTACAGCCTTTAATATTCGTTTCTGTTGGTTTATCGGTTGCTTTTCAATAAATTTTCTAGCTCTCTTTTCAAGTATAATTTTATAGCTCATCGGGATTCAACCCCAATTCTTTTATAAATTCGTCAAGTGTAATGCTTTTGTGTTTTTCGGGGTCTGAATCGTTCAGATAATCATCAAGCATTTTTTCACAAAATAAATCGTCTTCCATTTCATTATCAAGCATTTTTTTCACGCTGTTAAGCATTGTAAAAACTTGCTTTAATTGTTCATCTGTAAAATTATCAATCATACTGTAAATCATTTCTTTTGTGTTCATACTATCACCCTTTCACTAAAGTAATTATATCACATATGCACACAGTTAACTATATGCACAATACACAAAATCAACAGATTCTTTTATCACTATATAACAACAAAGGGTGTCGCAAATTGTGACACCCTTATATTTTATACTGTTGCAAGTTTCGGCATACCCGTTGCTGTGAATGATTCACAGCCGTATATGTGCTTGATTTCGTCAAGGCTCATTTCTTTGCGGTTTCTGCTTGAATCCTCAGCCCTATGCCAATACCAAGTTTTTTTCTTGTTCGCCCACTTAAAGCCCAGACCTTTTATAGTGTCCTTATAGCTGAACGTGTTACCCGTTAACCATATCCAGCGACCAACTAATTCAATTTCAAGCCCTTCAAGTTTAATCAGCATATTGATTATGTGTTTAAACTCCTCGGGTGTCTCTGCTGTGTCATTGCTTGCCGTGTAGGTCTTTGTGTTATCGTCTGCTGATTCGTGAATGTTCTTGTAGCGGTTGAAAGCTTTTTCATATTCGGCGTTGATTTCTTTCATAGCCGTTTCGTTCGCTTCGCCCGGGTGTAAATCGGGGTGATATTCTTTGCAGAGTTGTCTGTAAATCCGCTTTACTTCTTCAATGCTGTGTGCTGTTTTAAACCATTTAAACATATAATCAAGACCTTTCATTTTACAAGTTTATGTACTTGTTTTTTTATTTCTTGATTATATTATACACTAAAGTTCGTGTAATATCAATAGGTATAATGAACGAATATTAGTGTTTAATTTTATGCATTATACACGATTATTAGTGTTTCAATCGGGTATATATTCCATTATATCGCCCGGCTGACACTCTAACAATTTACACAATATCGCTATATTATCGTTTGAAACTATTTCACCGTTACGAAATTTTTGCAATGTGCTTTCACTCATTATCTTTTCTTTGCGAATTTTTGTAGTTGTATATCCTTTTTCTTTTAGTGCTGATAATATGTTGAATTTATATTTAATCGGCATTAAAACGCCTCCCTTCATAATTTATTATATAATAGGAATACACGAAAAACAATGTATTTTCTAAACAAAATAACGCACTCTTTTTCGTGTATTTCGCCAATAGACATACACGAATTTTCGTGTTATAATAAGACCATACCAAACAAACACAGAGCCAAACGGCAGAAAGGGAAATGAATATGTTTACAAGAATCGGTTTACACACATTCACAATTTACAACACACCTGCAAGAGTTTCAACGGTTAAGCTGACCGACACCGAATATGAATCAATGGTTATGTATGATGACGGCGAGGAAATAGAATCTGTTACCACTTACAGCCTTGAAAAAGCAAAAGCTACACATAACCGCCTTGTTAACAAATATAATGACCTTGTTTATGAGGGCAGTATCGACAAGCTGTTAGGGGCTGACAATTACGGGCAGTTTGTAACCGCTGTTATAACTTGCTGAAAAATGCAAGCAGGCTTCTAAAGGGTTGAGCCTATCAGCCCTATTCCATAGGCTTAAAACCTACATATTAAATTTAGGAGGTACTACACAATGAGTACAACAGAAATCACAACCAAAATCGAGAGCATCAAAACCTTGCAGACAATGATTGACGATCTGACCGCCGAAATGGAATCAGTCAAAGACGAAATCAAAGCTGAAATGACGGCTCAGGGCGTTGATGAAATGACTGTATCTTGCTACAGAGTACGCTATAAAACTGTAACATCAAGCCGTTTTGACAGTACAGCCTTCAAGGCTAAGTATAGCGAGCTTTACACCCAGTACACCAAACAGACCACAAGCAAACGTTTCACTATCTCATAAGTGAAAAAATGCCCTTGTTGAAAAATAGCCGTTTCTTCAAGGGCATAGCAACCCCACACCAAAAAGGCGGTTACTGTTTATATTATAGCACTAACCGCCCTATTAAGTCAAGCAAAATTTTTTGAAAGGGGGTGTAATATGCGTATCAAGGAATATAGAACACGGGAGATTATTTCTATTCTTGCCCTAAACGGTTATACACTTTTAAGGCAAGGGAAAGGCTGTCACTCAGTTTATAGCAACGGCGTTAGAAATATCAGCATACCCACTAATAGCAAGCGGTTAAATAAAATGCTTTTCGCCCGTCTTGTCAAAGAATACGGGCTAATAGTAAAATAACAGCGAAAGGAGACGGTCAAATGTATGCCCACAGAATTATGCTGACAAAAGCAAACGCCCACAAATTCCCACGGCTGAAAGCAATGCTTGAAAAGTATTCCGTACCGTATAAGGTGCAGGGCGGTCAAACGGTTATCAAAAAACATAACTGCAAAACAAGAAATCTTGTGAGCTATGTTTTTATCAAAGAAAGCAAGGAAAAGCCCGAATACCTTGCAAAAGAGATTGAGCGTATAATGCACAGATAACAGAGATATAACGAAATGTTCACCCTACAAAGGAGCTTCAAAATGAATATACACAGAAATATATCACGACTGATAAATTCTATGCCCGAAATCGTCAAGCAAAAGCTTTACGGAATAGTTATAACGGCTTTGGGTATTCTCTCAGCAATTGCAAGTGAGGAACACGGCTGTTATGATATTACGGTTGCAATTCTGCTTGTGCCTATTGGCTTGCTGATAGTATTCAGCAAATATGAATAATGAAAGGATTTGTTTAAAATGTCAGAAGTAAGATTCCATATCGAGGATATGTTTATCAACCCCCATTTCATAGCCTTTGAGATAAATTGGAAGACTCTGCCCCTTAAAGTCAGAAACAAACTGAAAAAGGATGTTTTCAAAAAGCCCTTGAACGATTTGAGAAAGTCACCCTACATAGAAGCCGAGGAATTTTGCATTATAGCACCGATATTTAAGCCGAAACGCTCAGAGTTTTGCTCTGCCGATTCCGTTGTAGGCTGTGTTAATCAGACTATAGTGTATATATGCAATTGCTCAGTTTTCAGCCTTGCAAGCCCCGAAGCAAATCTATTCGTGACAGAATTTGAAAACCTCGTGCAGGGCAAAGAGTACGACAAAGAAATTGTTTCCGATGATTCATATATTCGCCTTGATGATTTCGCTTGTCTTGATATGCACATACAGCTTTTAGACAGCGGTTATGAATTTTGATAACTGCAATTCTGTATTTCGGTTATAATAGGTTGCCCCATTTCGGGGCGACCTTAATATATAATCATAACTGTAAAAATGAAATCTGATTCTGTTTACATAACGTAAAACAATATAAAAAAGCACCTATATTTTACAGCATTTGCAGTAATAGCATAGCAGTAAATACGGGTGTACTCTAAATTTACAATATTATGGAAGTGTTATAATGAAAATTGCATATGTAAGAGTGTCAACGGTTGAACAAAATGAAGCACGACAGCTTGAAAGCCTTGAAAAATATGACATTGAAAAATGGTTTACCGAAAAAGTTTCCGCAAAGGACACCAACCGCCCACAGCTAAAGCAAATGCTTGATTTTGCCCGTGACGGTGATACAATTTACATTCACGATTTTTCACGCCTTGCAAGAAGTACAAAGGACTTGCTTGACATTGTGGAAACTCTTAACAGCAAAGGTATATCACTTGTAAGCAACAAAGAGAGCATTGACACATCGACGCCAACAGGAAAACTTATGCTTACAATGATAGGAGCAATTAACGAATTTGAGAGAACAAATCTCCTTGAACGTCAACGAGAAGGAATTGCTATTGCAAAGAGAAACGGCAAATATAAAGGGCGAAAACCTTTTTCGTCAGATAGATTTGACGAATTATATGCAGAATACCTTTGCCGAAAAATCAGCAAGTCAGAGCTTGCAAAACAGTTAGGTATATCACGCCCCACGCTTGATAGGCTTATCCGTGAAAAGGCAAATTCATAACTGTAAATTAGCATTTTAGGAGCGGTTTTTCATATTCCGCTCTCTGCTTTTTGTACAAATCTCAAGTGATATTTTAATTTATTTTGCATAAATTTTTCTGTATTTTCAATTATATAAACCTATAAATTATATAACTCAAAATGCTGAAAAACCGCCATAAGCCTTGATTTTTACGCTTAAGTTTGTAAGGTTCGAATCGCCGAACCTCTGAAAATGCACGATTTCCCTCTGTCTGAGGAACTTGATAGGATCACGCACATCAGGGTCATCGGCAAATCTCAGGATATTATCATAAGTGGTACGGGCTTTCTGTTCAGCCGCCATATCCTCTGTAAGATCGGTAATAGGATCACCCTTGGACTGGAAATATGCAGCTGTAAATGGAACTCCCGCAGCAGACTGAGGATAGATTCCCAGAGTATGATCCACAAAATAAGCGTCAAGACCTGCTTCCTTTATCTGCTCGGGAGTCAGACCCTTTGTCAGCTGATAAACTATTGCCGAAACCACCTCAATATGAGCCAGCTCTTCTGTACCTACATCAGTAAGAATACCCTGCACCTGAGCATATGGCGCTGTATATCTTTGATTAAGGTATCTCTGAGAAGCTGCGAGCTCGCCATCCGGACCTCCTATCTGGCTTACTATGATCTTAGCCAGAGCAGGATTGGGATTCTTGATGTTAACAGGATACTGCAAACGTTTTTCGTAAACCCACATAATCAGTTAGCCTCCTTTTCCCATGGCCATGGACCCTTAGCCCATTCAAAAACGCTTTCACAGTTTGACTGAGACGGAGAAATGGGGCCGAAAAGTTCAGCATAAGAGGCGGCAGCCTTCTCTCTGAGCTCCTTGTATTTTCTGAATGCGTGAAGTCCGTTGGGACAAGTAGGATGAGTATCAAGATAAAGCTGCAGCTCATACAGATAAAAATCGTACATCTGAATTGCATACATCAGCTGTCTTTTCTTATTTTCCATACATCTGCACCCCTTCCTTTCCCAAAAAAGGGAGATCCAGCTTTGGAAAAATCGTACCCTTAGCCAAAGCAACATTTTCGGCGTAGGTATCCTCCCAGCTCTGATACGGAACATATGCCATTGCTAAGGGAGTATCCTCGGGAAATCTGCCAACAGGAACAGTAAATCCGTCGGAAGAACATTTTGAGTAACCGTTCATAGCCTATTCCTTTCTGAAACTATAATCTGAGCAAACTGCTCACTAATCATTATATTCATAAATTCCGAAGCTGTTACAGAGGTTATTCCTCACATCAAACAATACTTATTCAATATGCTTTGATAATCGTGAAGCAATATACTACAGTAGTAATTACAGGCTTAACTATACCCACTGCCCAAATTGAGACAGCACTATCTCTTTTGATATTCTAAGCCAAATCACTAATCTTCTTTCTTTTGAAGAATGTGCCTTTTTAGTTGATAAGGGCTATGATGTGAAAGTTATATACAACGCTGTCAGAAATATTTATCACTGCAAATGTGTTATCCTTTCAGCACAGCAGGTCTTGCTATGCACAACTACAGCAGATTCTCCGACAACGCAGAAAACTTTTTATTTATTTTTCTCATCTCTATTACATATATCCTGACATGGATTACATGTATCTCAAACCTCGACAATTCCCCTATCCCGTTCACAATTGAAAATAAATACGACTGTATTGTCTTGAAATCCGCTGTTGATTGTGATATAATTATTGTG
>SVNU01000049.1 GCA_015066715.1 Ruminococcus sp.
ATATATTCTTAATAAAATATGCGGAGTTTATTTTTATTTACAAGTGAAATAAACCGCAATATGGGTCCAGTACCCAAATGGTATTTGTGTTTCAATTCAAATCGAAGATTTGATGAAACACTGGCACGTCACGCTGGTAAATATAAATTTATCTCAGTTTGTCGAAAAAGTCTTTAAAGATTAAAAATTGCAAATTAAAAAGTTTCGGTCAAGCCTTTTCTGCTCTGCATCCCTTAGGGAAAAGGCTTGCGGGGTTGAGGGGCAGCGCCACTCGTCGCCGTCCGCAGACGGCGAAGCACCTTGCCTAAGTGGCGCATTTACGAGGGCGGTTGCTATCTTTAGAGCAATCGTGCATTGCTTCTTACCTTTTAAGCAATGCTGTGAATTGAAAAACAGCCCGGTGGGCTGTTTTGGGGGAGAGGACACTTTGCAAGAAAAAGCGTCCCCTTACTATCTTTATTCGCAATCTAAATCTGCCGATTTAATCGGCACGAAAATCAATATTTAGGTTTTTCTACAGTCTGAAAGGACGTCAGAATGGCGTCCTTTTTGCTGCAGAGAAATATGTTTAATATCTATAAAATAAGGCTGTTACATCCTTTTGGATGTAACAGCCTTGAAACGATATAATTATTTCTGCTCAACAACATTACCCATGTCATAAAGACCTGCTTTGCAGTCCTTTACAAATACAGCAGCATTTACCGAGCCTTCTGCAAAAACATTTTTTGATGCGGCAGAATGAGAAATTGTAATGGTTTCATCATTTCCGGCAAACAGAACCTCGTGAACACCAACGATAGTGCCGCCTCTTACTGCATGAATACCGATTTCCTCCGGTTCACGCTTACGGCGTACTGAATGTCTGTCATAGGTGTATTTCATTTCGTTGTTTCTTGTTTCATTAATTGCGTTTGCAATCATAAGTGCAGTACCGCTTGGAGCATCGATTTTCTGATTATGATGCTTTTCGACAATTTCAATATCAAACTGGCTGCCTAAAATTGAAGTGGCCTTCTTTGCAAGCTGAACCAGCAGATTTATGCCAAGGGACATATTCCATGAGAAGAAAACAGGAATCTGTGCCGAAGCTTTTTTTATCTGTGCAATCTGTTCTTCACTGTAGCCTGTTGTTGCGAGAACAACAGGAGTACCAGTTGTAAGACAGTATTCGAGCAACGGTGAAAGAACAGACGGATGTGAGTAATCAATAATTACATCAGGCTTTTCGTTTATTTCGGAAAAATCACTGTAAATAGGAAAATCAGCATATTTTTCCGTATTTGTGTCAATACCTGCGACTGCCTTGCAGTCATCACGGGAAGTAATACATTCGTAAACCTTTTTTCCCATTTTGCCGTTAGCACCGCAAATTATAATTTTCGTCATTTTTAAATTCCTTTCAGAAAAATCAGATAAGTGAAACATCTTTCATTGAGTTTTTAAGCACTTCAATATGTTCATCAGTCATTTCACAAAGCGGAAGTCTGCATGGACCTGCCGCCATCTTCATCTGATTCATAGCTTCCTTGACAGGGATTGGATTTACTTCAATAAAGAGATTGTTGATAAGCTCAAGATACTTCATCTGAAGCTTTGCGGCTTCCTGACAGTTATTGTCAAGACAAAGCTGTGCCATATCGTGGGTTTCCTTTGGAAGTACGTTTGAAAGTACTGAAATAACGCCCTTTGCACCAATCGACATCATAGGTACTATAATATCATCATTGCCGCTGTAAACATCAAGAAGGTCACCGCATTCTGCAATCAGCTTTGAAGTATAGCTGATATTGCCGCTTGCTTCCTTTACTGCTACAATATTCTTATGCTGTCCAAGAATCTTATATGTGCTCATGTCAAAGCTTACTCCGCCTGTTCTTCCCGGAATATTGTAAAGAATAATCGGAATGTCAACAGCATCGGCAATAGCTGTAAAGTGAGCGATAAGACCCTTCTGAGTAGCTTTGTTATAGTATGGAGTAACGAGCAGAAGACCGTCAACACCAAGCTCCTGAGCCTTCTTTGAAAGCTCTACGGCATATCTTGTGTCGTTGCTGCCTGTTCCTGCTATTACAGGAACTCTCTTGTTTGTCTTTTCAACGCAGAATCGGATGCATTCGATATGCTCCTCATCTGTCATTGTTGAAGCTTCGCCGGTTGTACCGCATACAATAATTGCATCTGTACCGTTTGCAATCTGATATTCGATATTTTCGGCAAACCCGTTATAGTCAACAGAACCGTCGGCATTCATAGGTGTTATAATAGCAACACCGGCGCCGGTAAAAATTGTGTTCTTCATAAGATTCTCCGTTCTTATTAGTCGAAATAACCCTTTGCAGCGAGGAGCTCTGCGAGAAGTACGCCGCCGCCTGCTGCGCCTCTTAATGTGTTATGTGAAAGTGATACAAACTTGTAGTCATACTGTGTATCTTCTCTGAGTCTGCCTACTGAAACAGCCATACCGCCTTCGAGATTTCTGTCAAGCTTTGCCTGTGGACGGTTATCTTCTTCAAAGTAGTGAATAAACTGCTTTGGAGCTGAAGGAAGTTCAAGCTGCTGAGGAACACCGCTGAATTCCTTCCACTTTGCAATGATTTCTTCCTTTGAAGGCTTCTTGTCAAATGATACGAATACAGCTGCTGTGTGACCATCTGAAACAGGTACTCTGAGGCACTGTGTTGTGATTGAAGGTGTAGTTGCGTTTACAATCTTATCTCCTTCAATTTTACCCCATACCTTGAGTGGTTCCTGTTCTGACTTTTCTTCTTCACCGCCGATGAACGGAATAAGATTATCAACCATTTCAGGCCATGTTTCAAATGTCTTGCCAGCGCCTGAGATTGCCTGATAAGTACAAGCAAGAACCTTTGTAATACCATATTCCATAAGCGGATTGAGTGCAGGAACATAGCTCTGGATTGAGCAGTTTGACTTAACAGCGATAAAGCCCTTTGTTGTACCAAGACGCTTTTTCTGTGATTCGATAATGCTGATGTGGTCATCATTGATTTCAGGTACTACCATCGGAACATCAGGTGTACCTCTGTGAGCTGAATTGTTTGAAACAACAGGGATTTCAGCCTTTGCGTACTTTTCTTCGAGAGCCTTGATTTCGTCCTTCTTCATGTCAACTGCGCAGAATACGAAGTCTACGAGACCTTTAATCTTTTCAATGTCCTCAACGGCGTTTAAAACTACCATTTTCTTCATCTTTTCAGGCATTGGTGTTGTCATTGCCCATCTGCTTCCAACAGCTTCTTCATAAGTTTTTCCGGCAGATCTTGGTGAAGCTGCAACTGCTGTAACCTCAAACCATGGGTGGTTTTCGAGGAGAGTTGCAAATCTCTGTCCTACCATACCTGTTGCGCCGATAATACCTGCTCTGTAATGCTTCATTTTCAAAACTCCTAACTTTTTAATAAATTTTAAAAAAATAATTAAAAAAACCGGTTGAAAACCGGCTCATCATACGTTATAATAGAAATGTTGACATACAACTGTATTTTAAGAAATATGCCAGTAGCTCTCCATCAAACGCTGATGACAATCACAGTTCTGTTAAAACTGCAATCAGAACAGATTTTACCAGGATCTGTCCTTCGGCAGCATTGCCTTTTGCACCTGCTTAAAAGTCGGAATGGTTTTCCTGTCAGGTGGTACTCATCTTTGCTGCACCTCTACCATAGTTTCATAATAACATTTTTAATCCGTATTGTCAATACACTTTTTAAAATTTGGGAGAAGAAAATATGAAAAAATCTGATTTTTATTATAATTTACCTGAAAAATTGATAGCACAGACACCTGTTGAGCCGAGAAATTCCTCAAGGCTCATGAAAATTAACAGGGAAACAGGAGAAATTGTTCACTCCCGTTTCTATAATCTATGCGATTATCTGAAAAAAGGTGACCTTTTGGTGCTAAACAATTCAAGAGTGCTTCCTGCAAGGCTTTACGGCACAAAAAAGGGTACGGGAAGTAATATAGAATTTCTGCTTCTTGAGCAGAGGGGTGACAAGCTCTGGGAGATTATCTGCCGTCCGGGAAAAAAAGCCAAGGTGGGGGCGGAATTTATTTTCGGTGACGGAAAGCTTACAGCAACAGTAACAGAGGTAAAGGATGACGGAAACAGAGTTGTAAAGTTTGACTGTGAGGGAAGCTTCTTTGCGGCTCTTGATGAAATCGGACAGATGCCGCTTCCGCCGTACATAACTGAAAAGCTCGAGGACAAGGAGAGATACCAGACAGTTTACTCAAAGGAGCTTGGCTCTGCTGCTGCGCCGACAGCAGGACTTCATTTTACAGAGGAAATGCTTGATGAAATAAAGGCAATGGGGGTTGACATTGCATATGTTACCCTTCATGTGGGACTTGGTACATTCCGTCCTGTAAAGGAGGATGATATTTTAGACCATAAAATGCACAGCGAGCATTATGAGATGAGTACGGAAACGGCTGAAAAGATTAACAGCACAAAGAAAAACGGCGGACGTGTTATTGCTGTAGGTACAACCTCATGCCGTACCCTTGAAAGCATGGAGCTTGAGAACGGACTTGTAAAGGCAGGGGAGGGCTATACTGACATATTCATCTATCCCGGCTATAAATTCAAGCTGCTTGATGGTCTGGTGACAAATTTCCATCTGCCTGAAAGTACGCTTATTATGCTTGTTTCTGCCTTTGCAGGCTATGAAAACACAATGAACGCATACAAAACTGCCGTTGAGGAAAAGTACAGATTTTTCAGCTTCGGTGATGCGATGGTGATATTGTGATGCATAGGATATTTGGTTTTCTTGATAATGATTTGCGGTATAATCTGATTATTCCGCTTACATTTGCAGTTATTGTACTTTGCAATATTATAAGCGGATGCTTTCTCACAATTGGTGGCGCAGGACACTTCAGTGCAATAATTATTTTTCCTATGTATATGTTTTCATATTTCTGGTCTGCTGCTGCAATGATAGCCTTAGACCATCAGAAAGTTGATTTGATTGACAGCGGCTTTGCTTATAATTTTATAGATATTATCGTAAAGGCAATCCATTCAATATGGGGAACTGTAATTTTTACTGCAATACTGATTGTTCCTGTGGTAATCGCAAGGATAATATTTTCAGAAAAAAGAATAAGACTTTACAGAAGGCTTATAATTATTGAATATATTGTTATGTCGGTTATTTCATTTTTTTACTTTGTTCCTCTTATAATCTTCTGCTTTATGGCTTTTTCGGTAATTTCTATGATTGTTGCAGTTGTTTCGGGAATTGTTTTATACCTTATGTATCGTATTGTAAAACGTGGAATTCAGAATACAATGTCGGACAGTATTCTGAATTTTTGTAAGGATAAGGCGGGATGATTTTATATTGCAATAAAATCTGTTTTTTTATATGCTTGAAATTATTTTCTTTTGTTTTCTTAACTTTCTTTGCTTGTGCAAGGAAAGTTAAGAAATATATGTATAATATGAATTACGGTAAATTTTGTAAAGGAGAAAGAAAATGAAAAAACTTTTTAAAAACCCGATAAAAACAAATCTTTTATGTATGTTGATTTTTCCGGTAATATTCATTATACCTGAAATATTCAAGCTCAGGTCTGAAGACCTGAAAGCAATGCTCGATTTTGTTCTGGTTATATTTACATACCCGATAATAATTATTTCTGAATGTTTAGGAATTAATTTAAATTCATTTTTTAAGTTCTTTTTTAATTATGAGCATATATTTGCTTTCACTGCGTGTTTTATTCTTCTGTGTCTTGGAATTATGGCGTACAGAATTGGCCGGAAAAACAACCTGAAGCTGTACAAAAGAATTGCAGTTACGGTATATGCAATATGGCTGTTTCTGTTTCTTATTGTTTTCGCAGAGATATTGATGTTGTTTTTTATGGAAGTAAATGTGAATTATGTAATTATACTTTCGATAACATTTGCCTTAATCCTGCTTTATTTCTTTATTGTGATAGGAATAATAAAAACTGCTTCAATCAAATCATTTGAACAGCCAAAGGAGAAAGAAAATGAAGAAATATCTTAAAGACCCGATTAAATTTAATTTCCTTGTATTACTGCTTTTTCCTGTTCTGTTTATCATAATGTGCATTATGGGATTTGCTTTTGGTGCGGTAAAAACTGCCTTCTTTTCACCGGCTTCGGCAATCAGCTACGCTTTCGGACAGATTTTCGGTGGCGGTGATGCTACGGCAGAAAGAATAAGCAAAGCGATTATGGGAGTAATCGGAACATACGGATTTGCTTTTGTGTTTTTTGGAATAATGGCAGCTGCTGCATTTCTTATGTCAAAGCTTGAATGCAGAATAAAGCTTTACAAGACAGTAACCTTTATACAGTACGTAATCTGGATGATTATATGGTTTGCGTTTTACATACAAATGGGTGCATACTTTATATGTTCAAAATGGATTGTTGTGCTGGCGGTAATGTTTCTGCCTACAGCTTTTCTTATCGCATGCGGAATGGGAAAAACAGCGTCAGTAAAAAATGAAAATATTATAGTTGAATATGAGGAGGAAAACATATGAAAAGGAAAAGAAAGATGGGTGTAAATACTATATTTACACTGATTGGAACTATATTTTTTGTTCTTGGTCTGGTTCTTATGGTTGTAGGCAGTATAAAGCATATTGAGCAGAACAGGTTCATGGAAACAGCCGAAACGACACAGGCTACTATAAGCGAGATTGAAGAAGATGTTTACTATCGTAAGGGCAGAAGAAGAATACGTCATTATGCCTGGGCTTCATATACAATTGATGGTAATTACTATAACCGGAAGCTTGACCACTACAGTTCTTCAATGTATGTCGGAGCAAGAATATGGGTTTACTATGACCCTGCCAATCCGTCAGATGTGAGAACAGGTTCAAATTCTGCTGAAATAATCCTGTTTGGCATCGGAGGAGTATTTGTAATAATCGGCGCAGTATTTCTTATAATAGTTGTCGGCAAAAGAACAAAGAAGAAAAACCTGAAGCTTAATGGGGAAGTGCTTACAGGAACTATCAGGGATGTTGTTCTGAACAGACATGTACGAATTAACGGCAGACACCCTTTCAAGGCGGAAGTGGAAGTCAAAAATCCTTTTGACGGTGAAACATATCTTTACAGTTCCGATAACATCAGTGACGATATTTCGCCATTTATAGGAAGTCAGGTTACTGTATATGTTGACAAAAACAAGAAGTCAAGATATTATGTAGATATGGATGAGCTTATGGAAAAGTATTATGAAGACAATAAAATCAATGATTACAGATAGGAGAAATTATGTATACATTATTTAAACAGGAAGGTAAGGCAAGAAGGGGACAGTTTGAAACTGTACACGGAACATTTCAGACGCCTTGTTTTATGAACGTTGGAACAGCAGCGGCAATCAAGGGCGGCATTTCATCCCTTGACCTTGTTGACCTGAAATGTCAGGTGGAGCTTTGCAATACCTATCATCTGCATCTGCGCCCGACTGACAAGGTGATAAAGGAAATGGGCGGACTTCACAGGTTTATGAACTGGCAGAGACCAATTCTTACAGACAGCGGTGGATTTCAGGTATTTTCTCTGGCAAAGCTGCGTAAGATTAAAGAGGAGGGCGTTTACTTTTCGTCTCACATAGACGGCAGAAAGATTTTTATGGGGCCTGAGGAAAGCATGCAGATACAGTCAAACTTAGCATCCACTATTGCAATGGCGTTTGATGAATGCATTGAAAATCCGTCGGAACATGAATATGCCGCAGATTCCATTGAGAGAACAACACGCTGGCTTTACCGCTGCAAGGATGAAATGGAAAGGCTTAATTCTCTGCACGACACAATCAATAAAAAGCAGATGCTTTTCGGTATCAATCAGGGAAGCACATATGACGATTTGCGAATAAAGCATATGGAAGATATTGCTAAACTCGACCTTGATGGTTATGCTATAGGCGGTCTTGCAGTGGGTGAAGCTACGGAGGAAATGTACCGCATAATAGAGGTTGTTGAGCCGTTTATGCCGAAAGACAAGCCGAGGTATCTTATGGGGGTTGGAACTCCTACAAATATTATTGAGGCGGTTGCAAGAGGCGTTGACATGTTTGACTGTGTAATGCCGAGCCGTAACGCAAGACATGCTACAGTGTTCACATGGGAGGGTGTTATGCACCTTACAAACAAGTGCTATGAAACCGACAGCAGACCGATTGATGAGCATTGCGACTGTCCTGTCTGCCGCAATTTCACAAGAAGCTATGTAAGACACCTTTTCAAGGCGGGCGAAATGCTTGCCGGACGTCTGGCGGTAATGCATAATCTTTACTTCTACAATACCCTTACAGAAAAAATCAGAGAAGCTCTCGATAACGGTGAGTTTGACGCTTTCAGAAGGAAGTATTCTGAACTGCTGGCGAAAAGATTATAATTCCGCTGTTCACTTAATTGCAAGTTACAGTTAATACACGACCATATAAAACATAATTCCGTGTATTTTATTCTGAATTGAATGTGATATGAAAGCGGAAAACAGGAGGAAGTATGACATTAATAGAACTAATACTCATAGGCATTGGTCTTTCAATGGACGCTTTTGCTGTATCGGTTACAAACGGACTGTGCTGCAGGAATATCAGAACCGGCGGCGCTGCTGCAACAGGTGCGGTCTTTGGCGGCTTTCAGGGACTCATGCCCCTCATCGGTTATTTTTTAGGGATTGGATTTGCAAAGTACATATCCGCATTTGACCATATTATTGCACTTGTGCTGCTTGGATTTATCGGTGGTCAGATGATTTATGAATCATTTAAAAAGGATGATGATGAAAAAAACGAAACAAAGCTTACTGCAAAAATGCTTATTATGCAGGGAATTGCAACAAGCATTGACGCTCTTGCGGTGGGGGTAAGCTTTGCGGCTTTAAGGGATGTGAATATTGGTTTTGCGTGCTTATGCATATGCTGTATTACATTTGTATTCAGCTTTGCAGGCGTTTTTATAGGAAAGAAATCCGGCACTGTTTTAAATAACAAGGCACAGCTTGCCGGTGGTCTTATCCTTGTGGGAATAGGAATAAAAATTTTTGTGGAGCATGTATTTTTCGGAGGTTAAAAAATGCTTATAGAATTTGAAAAAATTGAAGAAACAGTTCTGCCGAACTTCAAAGGCGGAGAAAAAGAAACAATTGCCCGTATGTTTGCTGATGAAAACAATCGCATTATGAAGGGTAAGCTTAAATCGGGCGCTTCAATCGGTATGCATGTGCATGACATGGGAAGTGAAATAATTTTTATTACTTCAGGAAACGGAAAAGTCCTCTTTGACGATACAGAAGAAAAGCTGACAGCAGGCTCATGTCATTACTGCCCTATGGGACATTCTCACAGCCTTATAAATGACAGTGACGCTGACCTTGAGTTTTATTGTGTAGTACCAAATCACAAAGTGATATAAAATTAAAAAATTATATGAATTGTTTTATTGATAACGTCGGTAGTTTATGTAGTCAAACATATATCCGACTGGTTTTCGCAGCAGTAAGTTTTTGGTTTCGTAAAAATTAAGAAAAGTTACAAAAATATTTCAAAATCTCCAAAAAGTTACAAAACAAGTCAAAAAATACCCGTTCTAAAATTTCAATAGCTGTGTTATAATTTGTTTACCGAAAAAAGAAAGGACGGTAAAAAGTTATGATGACAGCAATAAAAAGAGAAAAAACAGTAACGGAAAAAACAAACTATATGGAAGTGCTCGGCGCAAACAGGGTTGTATACCGTGTTACAAGTTCAAAAAAATTCTATGGTGACAAGGAGTATGTTACATATGGTGTTGAGGCGGAAATGAAAATCGGACCTGTTAAATTTCTTGAAAAGATTGACGACTTTTCCGATGATGTGAAGCAGGCGGTAGGTTTTGCAGAGCTTCTTGTAAATAACAATATAAAGCCTGCGCTTATTTATAACGCCGCACTTTGTTACCTCAGAAAAATAATATGAAATGAAAACGCTCTGATTTCAGAGCGTTTTTACTGTATTAATAAATATTATCTTGAAATTTAAAAATAACTATTGAAATTTGCAGATTTATATTGTATAATTAAAGTACTATTAATCTGAAAGGAATTTGAAATTATGTACGGTAATATTGTTGATACAATCGGTTTTCTCTCAAACTCTGACCCTGATGTGGGACAGGCTATGCAAAAGGAGCTTGCAAGACAGAAAAGAAATCTTGAGCTTATTGCAAGTGAAAATATTGTTACTCCTGAAGTAATGGCGGCTATGGGTTCTGTTCTTACAAACAAGTATGCAGAAGGCTATCCTTCAAAGAGATACTACGGCGGATGTGAATGTGTTGATATCGTTGAGGACATCGCTATTGAAAGAGCAAAGAAGCTTTTCGGCGCACAGTACGCAAATGTTCAGCCACACTCAGGTGCACAGGCTAATACAGCTGTTTACGTTGCTCTCCTCCAGCCGGGTGATACAGTTTTAGGTATGAGCCTTGCAGACGGCGGTCATCTCACACATGGTTCACCTGTAAACATTTCGGGTAAATACTTCAACTTTGTTTCATACGGTCTTGATGATGAAACAGAAATGATTAACTATGATACAGTTCAGAAGCTTGCGCAGGAACATAAGCCAAAGCTTATCGTTGCAGGTGCGTCAGCTTATCCAAGAGCTATCGACTTTGAAAAGCTTTCACAGATTGCAAAGTCAGTCGGTGCTTATCTCATGGTTGATATGGCACATATTGCAGGTCTTGTTGCGGCAGGTCAGCATCAGTCACCAATGCCATACGCTGATATTGTTACAACAACAACACACAAGACACTCAGAGGCCCAAGAGGTGGTCTTATCCTTACAAATGATGAGGCTCTTGCTAAAAAGATGAATTCAGCTATCTTCCCTGGAACACAGGGTGGTCCTTTAATGCATGTTATTGCTGCAAAGGCAGTTTGCTTCGGTGAAGCTTTAAAGCCGGAGTTCAAGGACTATGGTAAGAGAGTAGTTGAAAACGCAAAGGCTCTTGCAGACGGACTTTTAAAGAGAGGCT
Source organism: Ruminococcus sp. (assembly GCA_015066715.1). Classification (GTDB taxonomy): domain Bacteria; phylum Bacillota; class Clostridia; order Oscillospirales; family Ruminococcaceae; genus Porcipelethomonas. The sequence continues at coordinate 11,062 of SVNU01000049.1, forward strand.
TCAACCTCGTTTCAGGCGGTACAGACAACCACCTTATGCTTGTTGACCTCCGTCCGTTCAATATCACAGGCAAGGAGCTCGAACACCGTCTTGACGAAGTTTACATCACTGTAAACAAGAATGCTATCCACAATGACCCTGAAAAGCCATTTGTAACAAGTGGTATCAGAATCGGTACACCTGCTGTTACAACAAGAGGTCTTGGCGTTGAAGAAATGGAAAAGATTGCTGAATATATCTATCTTGCGGCTACAGACTTTGAAAATAAGGCTGATTATATCCGTGAAGGTGTAACAGAAATCTGTGCTAAATTCCCATTATATGAATAATTGAAATTTTACTAAAAGGGCTCTTTTATTCAAAAGAGCCCTTTTATTAAAGTGGTAAATTTATATTTACCAGCGTGACGCTGGACCCATATTGCGGTTTATTTCACTTGTAAATAAAAATAAACTCCGCATATTTTATTAAGAATATATATTTATATTTATCTTTCTAAAATTATGTACTTTTTGCTTGTACAAAAAGTACCAAAAATACATTTCTTTTTCTCAATGAGAAAAAGAAACAAAAAGAAATCAAAACTTAAAACTGTTGAAAAATTCATACTGTTTCCCATTAAAAGAACTACCATACCTGATAAAAAGTAAACTGTTGCAGATAGTCTGCATAAAACGCAATTCTCCCCGCAAATTAAGTTGTAGTTTGAGAAAGCTTGAGATTTCGAACTTACAAATTCTATTTTAATTGCAACCATCCGCAAATGGACTTTTAACTTTGCAATTATGAAGTTGACAGGTACAGGGAAACATTATTATTTAAGTGACAAATTCATGCATAGAATTTTTTCTTTTTGGTCAAGCTTTTTCTGTTTCGAAGAAAAGAAAAAGCTTGTGCATTCTTTTGTTACTTTTCTTGTGCAAGCAAGAAAAGTAAGGGATATAAACAGAAAGAAAAATATAAATTTATCTTTGTAAGGAGAATTAAATGAAAAACATCAAAAAAGCATTTTTAATATTTATGTTGGCTGTTTTAATGATTGAATGCTGTGGTTGTGGAATAATTGATTTTGGTATAGGTGATACGGAAACGAGCAGAACAGTTGTTTATAAAGAACGAGAAGAAATCGAGGAAGATGTAAAAACATATCTGAGTAATAAATACGGAAAAGAGTTTACTGTGGCTGTTACAGACAGCCCGAATCATATATACTCCAGTTATGAAGTAACAGCATATGACGAAGAAATGAATTCTTTTGATGTAAGTATAACTTATTATGATGAAGAAAATTATAGTGTAACAGAGAGTTACTTGATGTACGGTATGAAGGATGATTTTGAATCCTGGTTTATTGAGCTTGCAGATCCTTATATTGATTCGGAGTTTAAGGTGTTTTTTATTCCAATGGATGATTTACCGTCTGAGTATCATGAATGTAAAACAATAGATGAATTTTTGAAAATGTCTCCCACAGGTACTTATTATGGATTGAAATTTCTTATTATGTTACCTGCAAGTGAGTATAAAACTGATATCAGAGAGTTGGTTGACAATATTACTCATCGGATGCTGGAATTAAAGATCAGAGGACAGATAACTGCTATCGTTTATGAAGAAGCGGATATTTACGAAAAAACATTAACACAAAATGATGAAAGCTTCTTCTTTCAACGACATTTCCGACATAGGCTCTGTACCAGTACACTTAAATCAGATTTTAGTTTACACACAAACGATAAGATATTAGAATACGGTATATCTGGATATAGAGAAGAATTAGACGATTATGTCGGAGGAAAATAAAATGGCAAAATTGATAGGTGAACAGTCAGGAGGCTTATATGAAAAAAGCTAAAAAAGTACTTTTGGTATTGATGTCAGCAATTTTAATGATTGAATGCTGTGGTTGTGGAATAATTGATTTTGGTATAGGTGATACGGAAACGAGCAGAACTGTTATTTATAAAGAACGAGAAGAAATCGAGGAAGATGTAAAAACATATCTGAGTAATAAATACGGAAAAGAGTTTACTGTGGCTGTTACAGACAGCCCGAATCATATATACTCCAGTTATGAAGTAACAGCATATGACGAAGAAATGAATTCTTTTGATGTAAGTATAACTTATTATGATGAAGAAAATTATAGTGTAACAGAGAGTTATTTGTTATATGGTATGAAGGATGATTTTGAATCCTGGTTTACTGAGCTTGCAGATCCTTATATTGATTCTGAGTTTAAAGTGTTTTTTATTCCAATGGATGATTTACCATATGAATATCATGAATGTGCAACGGTGGAAGAATTTTTAGAAACATCTAAAACGAGTACATATTATGGATTAAGATTTTATATAGTATTGCCAAGTGATGCGTATGATGAAGATATTGCGATTTTGAATAATTCTATTGCTTTTGAGCTATTAAATCAGCATATACGTGGACAGATTACAATGATTGCTTATCAAAATAAAGATGTTTTCGAGCAGATAAACACTAAAAAGGATGAACGGTATTTTTGGATACATTCTTATAAAAATGCAAATTGTACAAGTACAATACAAATGGATTTTAATCTTGTGGAAGCAGAAACAAGATATACAGATTAAGTAAAAGTGTTAAGTAACTAATAATTCAAAAAATAACAATAATTACAGATATTTGGAGGTATTTTTATGGCAAAATTGACAGGTGAACAGTTGATGATTATATATAGCAGGATTTTTAATAACAATTAGGAGGTAACATTATGGCATCACCACTTGCAGATACTATCCGCCCGCAGTCGCTTGATGAGGTTGTGGGGCAGACACATCTGATAGGTGAGGGAAAACCGCTTCGCCGTATTATAGAAAGCGGAAAAATTCCCAACATGATTTTTTACGGCCCATCGGGAACGGGTAAGACAACCGTTGCAAGAATTATTGCCGAAAACACAAACATGTCGCTTCACAAGCTCAACGGTACGTCCGCTTCCGTAGCGGATATAAAGGATGTTATTTCGGAAGTCGGCACTTTTGCGGCTACCGACGGCATACTTCTTTATCTTGACGAAATTCAGTATTTCAATAAAAAACAGCAGCAGAGCCTTCTTGAGTACATAGAAAGCGGCGATATTACACTTATTGCGTCAACTACCGAAAATCCGTACTTCGCAGTATTTAACGCAGTAATCAGCCGTTCTACTGTTTTTGAATTCAAGCCGCCTGAATCGGCAGATATTGAAAAGGCTGTCAGAAGGGCGTTTGAAAGACTGTCCGAGCAGAACAATACCGATTACGAGGTCTCGGATGAAATTATAAGACATATTGCGGTAAGCTGCGGCGGAGATGTGCGAAAGGCTGTAAACACTGTTGAGCTTACGGCACTTTCGGGGGATATTACTCCGGATGGTGTGAGGGTTACAATGGAGTCTGCAAAGCTTCTGTCACAGCGGAGCAATATGAAGTATGACAGAGACGGTGACCAGCATTACGATAATCTGTCTGCGCTTCAGAAGTCCATAAGAGGCTCGGACGAAAATGCAGCGCTTCACTATGCGGCAAGGCTCATGGCGGCAGGGGATATTATCTCACTTTCAAGGCGGCTTCTTGTAATTGCTTCAGAGGATGTGGGACTTGCATATCCCAATGCGGTAACTATTGTAAAATCCTGTGTTGACAGTGCAATGCAGCTTGGACTTCCCGAAGCGAGAATTCCTCTTGCGCAGGCGGTTGTGCTGCTTGCAACAGCTCCTAAGTCAAACAGCGTCTACGAAGCGATTAATATGGCTATGGAGGATGTAAACAACGGTCTGGCGGTGGACTTTCCAAGGTGTCTGCAAAACAAGCATTTTGACGGTGAGGATGCAGAGGTTAAGGGACAGTTTTACAAGTACCCCCATGCTTACCCCAACCATTGGGTTGAGCAGCAGTATATGCCTGACGCACTTAAAGGCAAGGTTTACTATAATTACGGTGACAACAAGCAGGAACAGATGGCTAAAGCTTACTGGGATAAAATAAAGGGGGAAAAGTGACATGAATGAAGTGATAAAAAATATCTCCGAAAGGGTAAGTTATCGTAAAAAATACAGCAGCGAACCTGTTCCGAAAGAACATCTTAAAATAATTATGCAGGCAGGACTTGATGCGCCCTCCGGATGCAACAGGCAGACTACATCGCTTATAGCTGTTGACAATCCCGAAATTATGAAAAAGCTTCATGAGGTTATTACTCCGCCTGTTTGTGAAACAGCACCTTGTATGATTTGTGTGCTTACCCGTAAAATATTTGCCTATCGTGACAAGTGCTTTAATGTACAGGACTATTCGGCGGCTATTGAGAATATGCTGCTTGCAGCGGCTTCCCTCGGTTATTCAAGCTGCTGGATTGAGGGGCATATTACAGATGATGATAATATCGGCAGAAAAATGGCGGATATTCTGAATGTTCCCGATAATTATGACCTTGTATGCTTCCTGCCTATAGGAAAGGCTCTTGAAAAGGCTGAAAAAGTGCATAAAAAAGCTTTTGAGGAAAGAGCATGGTTTAATAAATTCGGTGCTGAGGAGTGAGTTTAATGGCAACTGCAAAATGTCCTTTTTGCGGGGGAAAGACTGAAAACGGAATTTGTGAACAATGCGGCGGCAACGTCAAAAAAGATATGTCGGATATGTCGGCAAAGTGTGGTCAGACAGTGCAAAATGAAGCGATAATGCGTAAACGGCAAAAGGAAAAACGGCTTATTATAATTTTATCGGGATTGATAATTATCGGTATACTTGGATGTGCGGTTTTGATGATTCTGCCTTTTATTATTTCAAATATATCTGATCCGGAAGTAATGGAAAAGGCTGGAATTTCTGTGGAAAGCGGTAATGATGAGGAACAAATAAAAGCCTTCAATGAAAAGGGACGCTGGCCGTCCGGAATGTACAAGGTGGGGGAGGAAATTCCGGAGGGTACGTACATTATGGTCGTGGAGGGACGTTCGGATGAACTGTTTCCCACAAGCTTTTATGCCGAGGAAAGTGTTAACGGAGATAACAACATAATATGTGATACATGGGCGGAAAATACAAGATATATCACATTGAAAGAGCCCGGCTATATTAATGTCTCATGGTCGGTTTTGTATGATTGTGAAAAGCACTCGATCGAGAATAATCCATATGAACATTCCGGAATGTTTTTGGTCGGCAAGGATATTGAGTCGGGTACGTACAGACTTGGATTTGGCAAATATTCCGAAGCTGCAGAGCAGAGTCCGCATCAGTCAAAATATACGATTTATTCGGATGTTGACGCTGTTGCGCCAATTGTGAAAAGTCAGGCTGAATGTCTGGAAAGTCCGATGATTACGCTTGAGGAGGGGGACTATTTAAAGCTTGAAAAGTGTGTTATAATTGAGTAGAGGAGGTTTTTATGTACGACAGAAAGGAAATGAGAAAAAAGATTAAGGAGATTGTTAAGCATATCTGGGTGAATGAGATAAAAAATGATTATAACAGGAATTTGCTTATTGGCGAAGATACATTTAAAAACGCTATGTATTCACATTTGAAAGAATATTTGAAATACGAAATAGAACTTGATGATATAAGAATATATACAGAATACTATATAAAAGGCGCTAAATCAAAAGCAGATTTGGTTATTGGATATCTAAATCCTTATACACTTAAAGAGCTTGAGAAAACTCGAAAATCATATTGTACAAAAGAAGCGGTAGAGCCAATTGCCATATTTGAATTGAAATTTAAAAGCTATTCTGGCGCTGACAATGATATAATAAATGATTTAAAAAAAGTGAAAGATAAATATATGATTTCAGATGATTTGCCGATATGTGATTATTATCTTGCGCATATAAGTGAATATGAACTTGATGAACTGTTTTATGTAGAGAAATCCAGAAAGCAAAATCATTACATAATTGAACTTGCGGCTGTATGGAATGATGAACAGCAGGACATGATTTGGGATTCGCATTAATTAAAAGAAAGGACTATAAACTATGAAAAAATTAATTGCATTTACAGATATTATCGGAACAGCGCTTATTATAGTGCTCAGCATTCTCGACCACCTTATAGGCTTTGGTGACAAGCTGTATTTTGTTCTTCTTATTATAGGAATTATACTGCTTGTACCTGTTACGGTAAGAGAAGCCTATTCAATCATGAAGATGAAAAAATCCGAAAATAAATGATTGTATGGTTAAATTAAATAAATATTTGTGTTTTTCTGACAAAAATTTAATAAACCCCTTGACAAATCGGAAATAATAGAATATAATAAAATGCATGTGGGTGAATTGTATGTCCACACAGATATTTTTTTGAAAAGGAGGAAAAATATGCCAACATTTAATCAGCTGGTTCGTAAGGGAAGAAAGGTTCTCGAAGACAAGTCAACAGCTCCTGCACTTCAGAAGGGTTACAATGCCAAGAAGAAGGCTGCTATTGACCAGAGCTCACCTCAGAAGCGTGGTGTTTGTACAGCAGTAAGAACTTCAACACCTAAGAAGCCAAACTCAGCTATGAGAAAGATTGCCAGAGTTAAGCTTACAAACGGTCACGAAGTAACAGCTTACATTCCTGGTATTGGTCACAATCTTCAGGAACACAGCGTTGTGCTTATCAGAGGCGGAAGAGTTAAGGACCTCCCTGGTGTACGTTACCACATCATCAGAGGAACACTCGATGCACAGGGCGTTGCAAACAGAATGCAGGCTCGTTCAAAGTACGGTGCAAAGAGACCA
>SVNU01000050.1 GCA_015066715.1 Ruminococcus sp.
GAAATGCTTAATAAGGCAAGAGAAGGAAAATATGCAGTAGGTCAGTTCAACATCAACAACCTTGAATGGACAAAGGCTATTCTCCTTACAGCACAGGAAAACAACTCACCGGTTATCCTCGGTGTATCTGAAGGTGCCGGCAAATATATGTGCGGCTACAAGACAGTAGTTGGTATGGTTAACGGTATGATTGAAGAACTCGGCATTACAGTTCCGGTTGCTCTCCACCTTGACCACGGTTCATTTGACGGTGCAAAGGCTTGTATCGAAGCTGGCTTCTCATCAGTTATGTTCGATGGTTCACACTACCCAATCGAAGAAAACATCGCAAAGACAAAGGAACTCGTTGCTACATGTGATAAGCTCGGTCTTTCACTTGAAGCAGAAGTTGGTTCAATCGGTGGTGAAGAAGACGGTGTTGTAGGCGCTGGTGAATGTGCAGATCCTGACGAATGTAAGTCAATTGCTGACCTCGGCGTAACAATGCTTGCAGCAGGTATTGGTAATATTCATGGTAAGTACCCTGAAAACTGGGCAGGTCTTTCATTTGAAACTCTCGAAGCTGTAAAGAACAAGGTTGGCGATATGCCTCTCGTACTTCACGGTGGTACAGGTATTCCTGAAGACATGATCAAGAAGGCTATCTCACTTGGCGTTGCTAAGATTAACGTTAACACAGAATGCCAGCTTGCATTCCAGGAAGCAACAAGAAAGTACATCGAAGAAGGCAAGGATCAGCAGGGTAAGGGCTTTGACCCAAGAAAACTCCTCGCTCCTGGTTTTGAAGCTATCAAGGCTACAGTTAAGGAAAAGATGGAACTCTTTGGTTCAATCAACAAGGCTTAATTAAAATTTATATTTCTGTGTTTCCTACGCAGAAATTGAACAAAACAAACACCCTTCATGGTATCCGATTATACCATGAAGGGTGTTTGTTTGCATGATGCGGAAAAATAAATTTATATTTGGTACAATATAAATTTTCTTAAAAAACACATTTCATGTATTTTTTTGAGCATACCGTCAATAATATAAATGCAGATACTTATCTGCAAAAATCAAACAAGAAAATGGAGAAGTATTATGAGTAATCAGAACAATAATCCATCATCAAGCAGAAACAACCAGAACCCGACTTCACACAACAATAACAACAACTACAGCAACAAGAATAATACACCATCATCACAGCAGAAGAACAATCAGAACCCAACCTCACAGAACAACAACTCAAAGACTCCGGGTTCAACATCAGGCAACTGATTATTTGCAAATAAAAGCGGTGTGAATTTTCACACCGCTTTTTGCATATGATACTGTCTTGAATCAATCGCCGACATATATCAAAATATCCTCTATTTTGCAGTTTAATGCTTCACAGATTTTAGAAAGTATAAAGCTATCGTATCTTACAACCCTGTTTTTATAATAATTATCTATAGTCTGATACTTTATCTCGGTATCTTTAGAAAGCTGATACCTTGTAACGCCATTTTTTATCATATATTCATCAAGTATTAATTTAACCATATTTATCTCCTTTGTAAATTTATCAGTATATATTTACTATAGCGTATACACTCATAGTAGGCAATACACCTGATTAAGTATATATAATAAAAGCTGTCAAAAGGTTTTATCCCTTTGACAGCCTTGTAATCATCAGTCCATTATACTGAATCTTGGTTTTCCATCAACTGTTCCAACAAAAATTGTCTTTGGTCTTGCCCAGAGTTCTCCTGTGCTTACAGACTTGTAAATTACAAGTTCTTCCAGAGTTTCGCTGTGCTTTGCCATTGAAACAATTTCATATTCTCCGCCCTTATAGTGACGGTATTTTCCGCCGATTTTGATTTCTGTTTCCTGTGGCACTTCTTCTTCAACCGGTTCAGGTTCTTCATTAAGGAAATTATCCTCAACAATAATCATTGACGAGAACGGCGGCATCTTAATGTATGCATTTCCATTTTCGACATTGACATTATTTCCGCTGATTATATCAACAAGCGCATTCTTATCTGTACCAAAGCATAAATCATAATCCCTGTCCTCAAGGTTGAGTGCAACATAAACACGCTGGTCATTAAGCTCCTTTAGGAAAAGCATCTGCTGATTTCTGATAATAATTGTATGGTACTTACCTGTTCGCAGTGCCGGATACGCTCTGTAAATTCTTCCGAGCTTTACGATATGTTCATAAAGTCTTGTATTTTCAGAGGACATATTCGCAAGATTCAGGCAAGGTCTTAAATTATCATCCGAATTGTTTTCCTTGATACCCTTTACGCCGTATTCACCGCCATAGTAGATAGACGGAATACCCGGCATAGTATAAAGAAGTGTATAGACACTATAAATATGCTCCGGATTTGTAAGAGTGCTTGCAATACGGTTAACATCGTGATTATCAACAAAGTTATAAAGGTTTATATTCGGATAAATCGCATTGCTTCCCGACTGACGGTTAATTGAATAATCTATTTCATAGAAATTCTTTGTATTGTGTGATGAATAAATACCCTTATAGCATTCATAGTTTGTTACGCTGTCAAGCATTTCGTTGTTTGCCCAGCGGTTATAGTCACCAAAGATAATTTCACCCATAAGCCAGAATTCCGGATTCTTTGCCTTACAATGTGAATGAATTCTCTTAAAGAAATCAAATTCAATGCAGTCAGCCGCATCAAATCTGATACCATCAATTTTAAATTCATTCATCCAGAAATCAACAACATCTATAAGATAATCGCATACTTCCGGATTTCTTAAATTCAGCTTTACGAGATTGTAGTGCCCATTCCAGCCCTCATACCAGAAATTATCTCCGCATGGGCTTTGTCCACCAAAGTTCAGATTGTGAAACCAGCCGCAGAATGGTGAATTCTGTCCGTTTTGCTGAATGTCCTTGAATTTTTCAAATCCCCTGCCAACATGATTGAAAACGCCGTCCAGGATAATTCTGATGCCGTTTTCATGAAGCTTTTCGCAGATTTTTTTAAAGGATTCGTTGTCGCCCAGACGTCTGTCAACGATTTTGTAGTCAATTGTGTCATAGCCGTGCTCAACAGATTCAAAAACAGGGCCAAGATATACAGCGTCAACATTCATTTCCTTGAGGTGCGGAATCCAGTCAACAAGCTTGTCAAGTCTGTACTGAACATCGCCTCCCTCATTGAATTTTGGCGCTCCACAGAATCCAAGCGGATAAATGTGATAAATAATAGCGTTGTCATACCAGTGATTGTTCATTGTAAAAATCCTTTCTATAGTTAATTCGGACTGCCTTCAAGATAATATGTCGCTTCCATATCAGCAACACTGAGTGCAAAAGCAAGAGGAAACATTTCAAATGCCTTTCCTATGCTGTTTTTATCCTCAAGACCTGAAAAGCCCATGTGGTATCTTATGGCAAATGCTTCTTCTCTTGTAAGACGCATAAAGCCGGATACTATGTATACTGACTTTTCACCATGTCCGTAGGGAAGCTGATCATTTATAGTGTAATATGGAACCTTTTCCCATTGCCCCTGAGCATTTTTTGCATTACGGTAGTCTACAGTGTAAAAATTCATTTTGCACAAATCATGCAGAAGGGAAACAAGCGCAACAGTTTCCTCCGTGTAGTCCATTCTGTAAAGTTCCTTTGTACGAGGCCTTTGCAGATAATCCTTAAGGCAATGGTATACATTGAGACTATGCTCGACCAGTCCGCCCTCATAAGAACCGTGAAAGCGTGTACTTGACGGAGCAGTGAAAAAATCACTCTGTTCGGAGGTCAGATAATTAAGCAGCCTATCAGCACCGGGACGTGTAATTTTTTCATTATAAATCTCAATAAATTCATCTTTAAAATTTCCACTCATTTTAATGCTCCCTTAAACAGTCTTTTATACCATTTTACCATATATCAAACTTTTTTTCAACACCTTTTTGTGTAAAAATTATCAAAAATAATTTGTAAATAATGTATAATAGCTTTTATTTTGATTTAAGTTGACTTTTTATCACTGTTATAAAGCCTGAAAATAAGGATAATAATAAAAAACCGGACTCAATAATAGGTTACTTTTAATAAAATTTGTGAAAATCGCAAAAAACTATTGACTAAATCCCTGTTTTGGTTTATGATATATTTATAGGTTTATCAGTATGATACACTGTAAACAACAAAATATTTTATTAATAAAGGAGAATAATAAATGAAATATTATATAGGAATTGACCTTGGCGGAACAAACATTGTCGCAGGTGTTGTTGACGAAAACTACAACATCATTACAAAAGCAAGTACAAAAACAAATCTGCCAAGACCTGAAAAGGAAATTGCAGACGATATGGTAAAGGTTTCACTTCAGGCGGTTAAGGATGCCGGAATTACAATTGACGATATTGAATGGATAGGCGTAGGTTCACCCGGTATCGCAAACAGCGCCGAAGGTATAATTGAATATTCATGCAACCTCGGATTTAACAATACACCGCTTGTAAAATATATCAGCGAATCAATTGACAAGCCTGTTTTTGTTGAAAATGACGCAAATGCCGCAGCATATGGTGAATATGTAGCCGGTGCGGCAAAGGGTGCAAAAAACGCTGTATGCATTACACTCGGCACAGGCGTAGGCGGCGGTATAGTTATTGATGGCAAGATTTATGCCGGCTCAAACTTTGCAGGTGCAGAAATCGGACATACTGTAATTGAAGTTGACGGTCCGCAGTGTTCATGCGGCAGAAAGGGATGCTTTGAAGTATTTTCATCGGCAACAGGTCTCATCAGAATGACAAAGGAAGCTATGGAAGCTGACAAGGCTTCTGCAATGCATACAATTACGGAAGAAAGAAAGGGCAAGGTTACTGCAAGAACTTCATTTGACGCTATGAGAATGGGCGACAAGACTGCAAAGGAAGTAGTTGACAAATTTATCAAGTATCTTGCAGCCGGAATTACAAACACAATCAACATCTTCCAGCCTGATGTTCTTTGCATCGGCGGTGGTGTATGCAACGAAGGTGATACACTGCTTTTACCTGTAAAGGAACTTGTAAAGCAGGAAGTTTACACTAAGAACTCAAAGAAAAATACAGAAATTGTCATTGCAAAGCTCGGAAACGATGCCGGTATTATCGGCGCTGCATTCCTTGGCAAAGCAAAATAAACAAACAGAATCGGCAGTCATCAAAATGATGGCTGCCGTTTTTAATATATTATCTACACCTTTCTGATTCTCACAATAAACGCAATCAAAAGGGTACATATTATCTGATAAAGAAGAATCATTGCCGGTGTAATGGCATCAAAAGCATTTAAAACACTGTTAATCGCAACAAGAACAAAGCCAAGCAATGCCGCTGCAAGCTGAAGTGTAAGCCCCATTGCAACAGTTTTTCTTATTGCCTTTGCCCCCATCAAAAGCTGCATAAAGGATGTGAAGCGTCCGGAGCATGCCATTGAAGCGCTGACCTTCTTTGTCGGTCTTGTTTCTTCATCAAAGTCCTTTACCATTCTCTGCGGAATAATCTTAATAAGCTCATCAGGATAGCCAAAAAGACTTGACAGACGATTAATTGTAATAAACGGGTCAACGCTTTTTACAATAACTGCAATATCCTTTTTGAGCATCTGCTTCATGCACTTGACAACAGCAGTACTTGCAGTAACCTCAATAATAAACATTGCTGCAAGGTTACCCGAAACAGAAAGATAAAGCGCTTCCCTTCCGCCTTCGGTAAATTCCTTTTCCTTTGTCATCGTAGGCACACCCTCAATCTTATGATTATTCATAAGCTCACGATTACCCAAAAGAATTCGTCTGTTGTTGCTCCATCCGCACAATCCCATTGAATCTTCATAAACAAAATTGTCAATGCGGTTCAGCGGTCTGTTTTTATCAGCTATAATATCGGTAAAAAGTTCCTTGAGAACACTGTTTCCCCGTGTTGTAAGACTTGCCGCTTCAAGCAGGACATTTTCAATTTTAGCACCTGAAAACAGCTTGATTGACGAAAGATTTATTGTTCCGGTAGGGAAAAATGTATCTGCACTTACCATGACGGAATTTGTATCATAAAAGTCATCAACACTCTGATAACCAAGCATTATTCCGCTGTTCCGCACATATTTTTTCGCCGCCTTTTCAAGTGGAATATTGGCAATAAGCGGAATAGCCATGCATGAACATGCGCTTATGCTTGCAGTGAAAATAAACAGACCATAAGCTACCGCTGAAAGGTCAAGCTCCTTAATTCTTAAAAATGTAACTACCGCAGAAAGAAGTAATGAAAAAATCACAACAAGCGGAACAATTACACGGCTGTATCTGTCGCCGGTATCCGACGAATATGTATATTTTGCAAAATCCTTTATAAAGTTTGTCTTTTTCATTGTTGCAAGAATCGGAAAATCACCAATTGTACCTCTTGTAAGGCTTTCGGCTCTGTCGTCATCCTCAACACAGACAATAGCATGTGCATCATTATCCTTTGAAATATAATCAAAGTTAAGCGCCATTCTGCCAAGTATCAGCTTTTTTCCTACCGCATTAAACAACATACCCAGAATTGCAACCGGAACATAAATGTATATTCCTCCGCTTTTAACCATATCAGGGCTTAGCAATGCAGCAGATGCAGTGGCAGCAGCCGAAGATAAAACAGCAAGCGCTAAAAGGCTGTCACTATCGGCACGGAATTTAAACAGGCTTACAATCCCATTTTTAAATGTGCTGAAGGACACCGCAACCGAAAGCAACAGAATAATCAGCTGTACCCAGCAGTAAGCAACCGGATTTTCAACGGTAAGCACAGGAGGTACAGGCAGACCGATAGTTTCACCCATTGCAATATAGCTGCTGAATACTACCATAATAAGTAAAACAGTTGCTCTGAAGGAAATATTTTCCTTTACCTCTGCAATTCCACGCCTTATTTCTCTTGCATCCTCAAAGCTGTCATAATCCTTGACAGATTTTTTCTTATCATAGAGCTTATCAGATTTTTTCCGGCGTTTCTTCTTTTCGCTGTAATCTTTATCATCATCCGTAGGAATATCTATTTCAGTTATTTTAATATCAAGAGCACTGGGGTCATTTTGCTCTGAAAGCGGAATAATATTTCCATCGTCAACAGGCTGAACCGGAATATCCTCATCTGCCTCACGATGTATAATAAACTTTTTGCTTTTTTTCTCTGGCTTCGTATAAATTCCATCAGGTGATTCAACTGCATATGTAAAATCCAGCTTCTTTTTTCTGTTTTTCTTACGCCTTCTCGCCCTCATTTCCTTGGCACGGGTTGAATTGCTCATCTTGCGCACCTTTGGAGTATATGTATCATCAGGCGGCTGAACCCTCATAACCGCACCGTCATAACCCTCTATAAGGTCTGTTGGTCTCGGCGGAAGATCAGCTGATGTTTTCCTGACCTCTGTAACCGAATTAATATAGGAAACATTCGGTCTGTTTATATCGGAAACCGCAAATTTTCCACTCTGATGACTCGGAGCCGGTCTTTTTTTCATAAGGGATTCTTCTATCGATTTAATATCCTCCGGATTATAAACCGCAGTATTGCCGATTATTTTCGCAGACTGCGGAATATTTATATATCCCGTATCCTGCACTTTTTCTGCGGCTGTTTTACTGCCGTCTGCATTTGCGGCAGGCTGGCTTTCATCCTCCGCAGCATATTCATTTAAAATTTCGTCTACTTTTTTATCAGACATCTATATCAATCTCCAATTAAATATATTAAAGAATAGCTTTTGTTTAATTATTACGCTGTCTTACAGCCTCATACATAAATATTCCCGCTGCAACAGATGCATTGAGAGATGTTATATTACCATTCATTGGAAGCTTCAGCAGAAAATCACACTTTTCCTTTATAAGTCTTCCCATACCAAAGCCCTCAGAGCCTATAACAAGTGCTATACTGCCCTTTAAATCAACTCCGTCATAGCTTTCGCCGGAAGCATCAGTACCGTAAATCCACACGCCATTATCCTTGAGCTTATCAATTGCCGCCGCAAGATTTGAAACCCTTGCAACAGGTACCCAGCTTGCTGCTCCGGCAGATGTTTTATGCACAGTTGCGTTAAGTGACGCACTTCTTCTTTTCGGAATAATTACTCCGTCCGCACCTGCCGCTTCGGCAGTTCTTATTATTGCGCCAAGATTATGCGGGTCCTCGATTTCATCGCATATAATGATAAACGGACTTGTACCTTTTTTTGCAGACACTTCAAGAATATCCTCAACAGAAACATATTCCGCACAGGATACAGTTGCCGCAACCCCCTGATGCGCCGCACCATCTGTCATCTGGTCAAGCTTCTGGGCGCTGACATTCTTCACAACCGCACCGTTTTTCTTTGCCATTGCGCAGATTCTGCCAAGAATTCCGCCTTCACCGTTTATATACACAGTATCTATTGTCGCTTCTGATTTTAAAGCCTCAAGAACAGGATTTCTCCCGCATATTAAATTATTATCGTTCATTTTTGTTCCCTTTTTAATATCTGAAAAGTTATCTTTATTTTATGTCATCCAAATCCGACAGAAGACTGCCGTTACAAAATGTTTAAAACTTTATTTATTATAACATTATTACAGAAAAATTACAAGGGTTTTTTGATAAATTATCAAAAAAACGAAAGAAGAAGAATAAGAGATATTAAAACCGCTGAAAAAGCAAGGGAAATTCCTATGAGAAGCTTCACGTAAAGTGCGCATTTACGTTCTTTGGGCGATATACCGTTTATAAGCTCATCAGCTTCCCGTCTGAGAAGCTTTTCAGGAACACAGGTCATATTCGGCTTGAGATACAACACAGCCTTTTCAAAATAAATGCTTTGCGGATTGTTGATTTCCAGAACTTTTTTATTTACACCTTTAATCATTTTTTCCTCCAGTTTTTAAAATCAGTAGTTATTATTGGAAATTTATCCGGAAATATACGCTCTGTAATAAAGTTTTTCCAAACTAATTGTTGAAAACTCTGTGGAAAGGGTGGAAAACCTCTTGAATAACTGTTGAAAACTCTGTGGAAAGGGTGGAAAACTACGTATTTATCCAGTTTTTCAGATGTTGAAAGTAAAAATTACTCTCTGTAATACTAAAATGTAACTTCATTTTTACTTTTATGTAACATTTCAAACAGTTTTGACATATTTCATCTCTTTATACACACTATTTCTATTGACAATTTATATATAAGAAGGTATAATTATATAAACAATTATCGAAAAGCAACATTAATATGTAAATCACTTACAGATTTCCAATATCAATTATCAATTTTCAGGAGATATAAAAATGAGTATAAAATTCCATCTTCCCGACTTTGCAGTGCACTACCGTTTCAACAGAGTTTTTATGGCAATGATGAAGCATTGTCCCGAATATTTTCACGATGGGCTTGAAATAGCCTCCTTTTACGGCACATTTCCCCAATCCCTCTGGAACGGCGGACGACTGATGACAGGAGTATGTGATAAATCCTATGTAAAGCATGTTGTAAGCGAATTTGACAAACTTCAGATTCCACTCAGGTTCACCTTTACAAATCCCGTTCTCACCAAAGAGGATTTAAATGATGATTTCTGCAACTATATTCTGAAAACTGCCGACAATGGAATCAACGGTGTTATTGTTGTTTCTGACATTCTCGAAGAATACATAAGAGAAAAATATCCACGATACAAAATTACAAGCTCAACCTGCAAACGCATCACAGATATGGATACTTTAAATAGCGAAATGAACAAAAAATACGACATTGTCGTTATGGACTATGATTTCAACAATAAATTTGATTTACTTGAAAAGGTCGAGAATAAAGATAAATGCGAAATACTTGTAAATGCATGCTGTCAACCAAACTGTCCCAACCGAAAACTGCACTACAGCGAAATAGGAAAAAAGCAGAAGTCCATCTGTGAACATATAAGAAAACATCCGAACAAGCCTTATGACGCGAGACAATACGGTTTCAGCGAAGAAAAAAGCTTCACCAATTGCCCGTATGTATTTTACGACCCTGTAGATGTACGTCAGCATTCAACTCACGTTACTCCCGAAGCAATACTTGAAAAATATCTTCCTATGGGATTTAATCAGTTTAAAATTGAGGGCAGAACACAAAAAATATTTTATCTTGTTGAATACTACATTTACTACATGGTAAAACCTGAATTTCGTGACAAGGCAAGAATGGCTTTATATTCAAACCTTGTAAAACAGGGTATTATCGGCGAGCAAATGAAGTAATTTATCAATATGAGAGTATCATTTGATCTTGATGACACATTGTTTGTCTGTCCGCATAGGTTCAGAACCGAAAATAAACTCAAATTTCCCTTAAACTTAATTTTTAAGGAAAGATTGAGATACGGAACTATTGAACTTATAAACACGCTTAAAGCTTTGGGCAATGAAGTCTGGATATATACAACTTCGTTTCGCTCTGAACGCTATATTCGAACTTTTTTCAAGGCTTACGGACTTAAAATTGATGAAATCGTCAATGGCGAACGTCATAAAAAAGAAATCCAGCGAAATAAAAAAGAACCTATGCCCTCAAAATATCCAAGTCATTACAGAATAAATATTCATGTAGATGACGATATATCTGTTTATAATAATGGTCAGCTGTATGGCTTTAATGTCTTTCTAATTGGCGAGCAAGACGATAAATGGACAGATAAAATAATTGATTTTGTCGAAAGCAAATCAAAATTATACACTAAATGACAAATCCCCGAAAAGAAAAACTCTTTTCGGGGATATTTTTTACTGTTTTGCTTTTGTCTTTGCTCTGAGTGAGTTACTGAGTATCTGCTTTCTGATACGGATATTTTCCGGCGTAACCTCAAGAAGCTCGTCATCCGCAAGGAATTCGAGACTGTCCTCAAGACTAAGCTTTCTTGGCGGAACAAGTCTCAGAGCATCATCAGAGCCGCTTGCTCGTGTATTTGTAAGATGCTTTTTCTTACATACATTTACAACAAGGTCTTCAACCTTTGGAGAACAGCCCACAATCATACCCTCATATACAGGTGTACCTGCTGTAATAAAGAGCTGTCCTCTTTCCTGTGCATTGTAAAGACCGTATGTTACAGCCTCGCCTGTTTCAAATGATACAAGTGAACCTGAATTTCTTCTTGGAATTTCGCCCTTGAACGGCTGATAGCTGTCAAACACACTTGACATAATACCCTCGCCCTTGGTGTCTGTTAAAAATTCACTCTTATAGCCGAAAAGTCCTCTTGACGGAACAATAAATTCAAGCTTCATTCTCGAGCCCTGTGGGTGCATTTCAAGCATTTCAGCCTTTCTTGTGCCCATTTTTTCCATTACTGAACCGACACATTCTTCCGGTACATCAATAACAAGTCTTTCCATCGGCTCAAGCTTCATACCGTTTGCATCCTCCTTGAAAAGAACTCTCGGAGTTGAAACAGAAAGCTCATAGCCTTCACGGCGCATATTTTCAATAAGAATTGACAGGTGCATTTCGCCACGTCCTGCAACTCTGAATGCGTCTGTATTTTCAGTTTCCTCAACACGCAGTGAAACATCCTTTAAGGTTTCCTTGAAAAGTCTTTCACGAAGCTGACGTGAGGTTACAAATTTACCCTCTCTGCCTGCAAAAGGTGAGTCATTTACAGCAAATGTCATTTCGACAGTAGGCTCGCTGATTTTTGTAAACGGAAGCGCTTCAACATTTTCAGGGTCGCAGATTGTATCACCGATTGTGATACCCTCAATACCGCTTATCCACACAATATCACCTGCTGTTGCTTCTTCTGTCGGAACACGCTGTAGTCCCTCAATCTGAAGAAGTGACACAAGCTTTGCGTTTTTTATAGTCTTGTCAGGGTTCTGATGATTGCATACTGTTACCCCCTGATTTACCTTCGCTGTTCCTCTCTGGATACGTCCGATACCAATTCTGCCGACATATTCGTTATAGTCAATAGAAGAAATAAGCATACGTAAAGGACCTTCCTCAACCTTCGGCGGGTCAATATAATTGATAATAGTATCAAAGAGCGGAATAAGGTCCTTACCCTCCTCATACTGGCTGAGTGACGCAGTACCTGCTCTGCCCGAGCAGAAAAGAATCGGACTTTCAAGCTGTTCTTCGCTTGCATCAAGGTCTAAAAGAAGCTCTAAAACCTCATCCCCGATTTCATCAAGACGTGCGTCAGGACGGTCAATTTTATTTACAACGATAATAATCTTGTGATTCATTTCCAGCGCCTTGGAAAGAACAAATCTTGTCTGCGGCATTGCACCTTCAGCAGCATCAACAAGTAAAATAACACCGTCTACCATGCTGAGTACTCGCTCAACCTCACCGCCGAAATCGGCATGTCCGGGAGTATCAATGATGTTGATTTTAGTACCCTTGTAACAGACAGAAGTATTTTTCGCAAGAATTGTAATGCCTCTTTCACGCTCAATATCGTTATTGTCCATTACTCTTTCAGCGACTATCTGGTTTTCTCTGAAAGCACCGCCCTGCTTGAGCAGTTCATCAACAAGGGTTGTTTTACCGTGGTCAACGTGGGCAATAATCGCAACGTTTCTTAAATCTTCTCTAACCATTTTTATTCCTCCATTTATTGTATCGGAGCACTGCTCCGAGCATTGTTTCGGTTATCTTCTGTACTTTCTTATATCCTCATATCTGTCACCAAGAAAGGATTTGAGCAAAGCTCTCACTTCATCAATGCTACCCTCGGTAACAGCGGATTTTTTAACAATCTGTGCTGTAGACTGGTTTATAAAAACATAGAAATAATTATCGGACTCTATTGCTTTTTCAAGCGCCGAATAGAGTATATATCCGTCATCATCGCCGGCAGAATCACTTTCAACATACATTCTGTCATCCTCGAAACGACAGATTACCGTATTCCCGTCATAGCTTTCGGAAAACTGTCTGTACATTTTTTCGGGCGTATTACGAACCGTTCGTGCCACAGCAAGGAACACAAGAACAACAAGTACCCCCAGAAACACAAACGGAAGCGGTCTTGCAAAGGAAAAACTCCCTTTAACAAAAAAGGTAACAGCTGCAAAAACAAGAAATATTGTTGCACCGATAACGGTATACATCCAAACAAGATTTTTAATGAGACTTTTCTTTGCGGTCTCATTAAAGAAATACCTCATATCTGATTTTCTGTAATTAATTTCAAATTTCGTCATACTATTTCACCTTCCGCACAAAACGATTCTGTGCTTCTTTAAGTATTATTTCCGAAAGCTCGGAAGCTGTTCCCTGTTTAAGTCCGCTTTTTTTCATAATATAGCTTTCATTTCTTTTTACATAAAAGAAGTAATACTCCGGTGTTTCATAAATTCTGAACATATCACGGTAATTTTTTCTCTTGTCAAATTTTCCGTTTTCGCTCTCAACCTTTATGGCTGCACTTTTTGCAGTAAACTCATATTTTACAATTGCATTTTCAGTGTATCTTCTTTTAAAGCTTCTGTAAACTGCTTTAGGGTTTATAAAAAAAACATAAGCATAAATAACTACGCACCATATAATTCCCGCAATACAATATCCGAGATTTTTTCCGGTATTACCCACTATCATACAGAATAACAGAAATGCAGTAAAGGTAACAGTAAGCAATATAAGCATAAATCTCACCTTTGATGCATTGCAACTGATAAGAGCATTTATATCTTCCTGTTTTACATTATTTTCGGATTTTATTACCATACGTCCTCCTCTATAGGCTTGAATCTGAGCGTCTTATAGTTATCTTTAAGCTGTGCTGATAAAATTGCTTTAAGCTCCTCCACAGTACCATCACATACGGATTCCTTTCTGATAATCAAGGGATATTCGTCTTTGCTTTTAAAAAAGAGATAAAGCCTTTCCCTGTCCTCCAAAGCTTTTGACAGCTCAGAATAGCTATGCGGCTTTACTTTGGACTCAATGCTGCCGATTGCCGAATTGACAAGCTCCTGCGTGGAAACAATCTGCTTCTGTAGAGCAGTAAAGTAAAATTCTGTGTTATCAAAGCATGTGAAAATATAGCCCTCCTTATAGCTGTCAGGATAACTTTTAAGCTTCGCTCCCGGATTACCGCAAAACTGCAAAAGACCAAATCCCAGAATCGCTATAAACACCCATCTGAAGGATTTTATACCTGCCGAAAACAAGCCTTTATCAAAGATAAGTGATACGACATAAATTATTCCGATAATTAATATGACAGCAACAATAGAAAGAATAAAAATAACTGTCGAACGTGTTTTTCGTCTCGTTGACTGAAAAAGCCCCTCCATATCACTTTCGTCATACCCATACATAACAGCTTTAACCATAATTCGTCTCCTCTTTATCCTAAAGTTTTTGACATGTTATATTTTCAAATTTAAAATCCATACATCTGATTTTATTTACGTTTTTTGAAATTCTTGTCAAGCTGTGTTGAAAGAATGTGCCTGAGTTCATCAGCTGTTCCGACAGATATCGCTTCCTTACGTACAATCAGCGGAAGCTGTTTTTTATCTTTAAAAATAAAATAAAATCTGTCCCTATCTTCGACAGCTTTGGAAAGTTCTTCATAGCTGTGTAATCTATGTGCTTCCGTTTCTTTTCCCAGATCTTCCGATATTGAGTCAAGTGCTTCAGGACTTGTCCCCAAAAACTCCTCATGTATTGCAAAATAGTCAAACTTGTTTATATCGAATAAAGTAAACACATATCCCTTTGTATAATTTACGGAATATTTTTTTAGGTTTGACCTTGCAAAAGCTGTAATCTGCCAAAGACCGATTAAAAAAATTATTCTTATAATCCATGTTATAATGGTTTGTATTGACTTAACAAATCCAATACCAAACCAGCTTTCAAGAAGAACAAGACTTGCCAAAATCAGAACATCAATAATAATACAGCATATAAAAATAAAGATTGGTTTACGTGACCGACTTGTTGATTTAAAAAGTCCTTTTGTATCATCTTCACCGTATTCATACATTACAGCTTTAACCATAATTTGTCTCCTCTTTATCCTAAAGTTTTTGACAGATTGCAAATTATTTTGTCTAAAGGGTGATTTTTTTATTGCATAAAAAATGTCCTGCATAAAAATGCAGGACTTTGTTTGGTGGGAGAAGATGGATTCGAACCATCGAAGCTGAAAGCAACAGATTTACAGTCTGCCCCCTTTGGCCACTCGGGAATTCTCCCATGATATACCTAACCTTGTCGATAAATGGAGCTGGTGGACGGACTCGAACCCCCGACCTGCTGATTACAAATCAGCTGCTCTACCAACTGAGCTACACCAGCATTTATAAACTGTTGGTATAACTTGGAGCTGGTGGACGGACTCGAACCCCCGACCTGCTGATTACAAATCAGCTGCTCTACCAACTGAGCTACACCAGCACCGTTTAAATGCTATATTTATTTAAAATATATGGTCGAGGCGACAGGACTTGAACCTGCGGCATCCTGGTCCCAAACCAGGCACTCTACCAAACTGAGTTACGCCTCGTAAGCTTTATTGCTAACTCATCAGTCAGCTTTTATATTATACCTCAACGCTCCGAAAAAGTCAAGCTCTTTTTTAAGATTTGTGATTTATCACAAATAAAAGATGCGATTTAGGCTTGCTTTTAGGGTATATTGTCAAATTAAAGAGGAAATACTTATTTTTTGCAAAAAAGAATACAGCATAGTCCGGTTGAGTGAGGATATTAGACAAGAAAAATTTATATTTACCAGCGTGACGCCGGACCCATATTGCGTTTTAGTTTACTTATATATTAAAATTAACTCCGCATATTTTATTAAGAATATATGTTTATATTTATCTTTTTAAAATTATGTACTTTTTGCTTGTACAAAAAGTACCAAAAATACACAAACTTTCTTATAAAAAGAAAGTTTGAACAAAGAAAATAAAAACTTATAATTGAAACCGAATTCAGACTGTTTCCCATTAAAAGAACTATCATACCCGATAAAAAGCAAACTGTGGCAGATAGTCTGCATAAAGCACAGTTCTCCCCGCAAATTAAGCTATAGCTTGAGAAAGCTTGAAATTTCATACTTACAAACTCTATTTTAATTGCAACCATCCACAAATGGGCTTTTGATTTTGTAATTATGAAGTTGCCAAGTACAAGGAAACATTATTATTTAAGTTACAAATTCATGTAAGGAATTTTTTCTTTTTGGTCAAGCTTTTTCTTTTTCGAAGAAAAGAAAAAGCTTGTGCATTTCTTTGGTTCGTTTCTTTGTGCAAGCAAAGAAATGAACAGAAAGTATGAAAGATAAATATAAATTTATCTTTATTATACAGTAAGAGGCGAGCTATGCTCACCTCTTGCTTCTTATTTCACTGTAAAAAATCTCTGATATACTTCGTAAGACTGCTGTGGCTTTACTTCTGTGTAGCCTGTTACACCATCAGGCATATCAAGGTTAGGCGCATCAATCATAGCTGTCATTGGTTCAGGACAAAAATATCCATTAAAACCCTTATCATTCCATATAATCCAAAACTTATATTCGTCCGATACTTCGTAAGCAATTTTTATACCACTTTCAGTATCCTCAGCGATAACACCATGGAAATCCTGACCATTCAGCTTCTGAGAGCCTGTCGCATACATTTCATTGTCTACATTCTGTAAAACAGGCTGTCTTCCGTTTTCGATATATTCAAGGTCTGCGCCCTCAAGGGCTACAGGTTCACCATCCGGCAGACAACGGCTGTTAAGCAGACATCTTTTCTGCACCGGTACAAAAAGACGGATATTTTCTTCCTTCCCGCCCTCAACAAACGGCGAATTAATTGTAGTATGTGTAGCAAATGACATCGGCATCATCTTATCCGAAAGATTTGTAAACTTAACCTTATGTTCAAGACCGCATTCTGAAAGTGTGAATGTAAATTCAGCCAAAAATCTCACCGGAAAATATTCAAAAAACTCATCATTTTCGTCATATCTGTACTTTGTCTTTACAACTGCACAGTTATCATCCGAATAATGTTCAACAAGTGTATGTACTCTTTTCTGTAAAAATCCGTGAATATGATTGTTATACGGTGCCTTTTCATTAACAGGAAGCTGATATACAGCGTCTGAAGTTTTAAGTACACCATCTGCAAAGCGGTTCGGAAGATAAAGCGACGGAAGCCCCCAGACCTCTGCCGATTGTCTTATTACATCTGCCGGATTTTCAGCCTTAAAACGGAAAAATTCAACTTTATTTTTGTCGTCATGAAGTCTGATAACATTTGAACCAAGCTCATAAGCAACCAGCGCAGTATAACCTCCCGCCGACATTTCTACAACAGGTGTGCCGTTAAAGTCAGAAATTTTTGTGTAATTCATCTCAATAATCCTCTTTTCTCTATATATTTACAAACAATATCTATACATAATTATTTTATCACTTTTCACACTGTTTGTCTATATGTTTATAATTTATTTATGTGTAAACTAAAAGGACGCACATTCAAGTGCGTCCTTCAGACTGTAGAAAAACCTCAATATTGACTTTTGTGCCGATTAAATCGGCAGATTTATATTACGAAGGCAGATGGTAAGGGGACGCTTTTTCTTGCAAAGCGTCCCCTCTTGAAAAACAGCCCACTGGGCTGTTTTGTCAATTCACCCCTCGTAAATGCGCCTTCGATAGGGGATTTTCGCTCACTGCGGTGAGCGACCAAAGGCTCTGCCTTTGGATTCCGCCAGCATTTTTGAAAAATTGCTGGACCAAAAAACTTTTGGTT
>SVNU01000051.1 GCA_015066715.1 Ruminococcus sp.
TTTCAAATACGAACGCTGAGTTCTAAGCGAGGATCGTCAGTCCATTACCTTCTTATTATATCAAAATAAGCATAGCCTGTCACCACTGTAGTCAGCAGTTTGGACTATGCTAATATTATACCAAAGGTGAGGAAAACCTCACCTTTTTATTTTTACCCCGTGATTACATCCTCCTATTTGAATAATGTCAACAAAGCAGACAAAAATGTATAATACATCTCAAATAAAATTGATTTCACCCTGATTATCCGTGAAACCATCGTTATGAAAATGAGGTCTTAAAGAGCTATAAAAACGAATCCGGAAGCTCGAGCGTTTAACCATTCCCTGCCACATGGCATCACGGAGTTTGATGAGACGCTGGTGAAACATTTGACGGAGAGGGTGACGGTGTTCGGGGATTATCTGGTGTTTCGGTTGAAGTCGGGGATGGAGGTTGTGGTGGAGAAGTGAAAATATAACCCAAAAAGTATAATTGCGTATTGACATTTGTCAATTTTGAGGGTATAATATAGGGGATTAAAGAAGGAGGTTGGTATAATGTACAAAATTTTCGATATAGCAAATTGGTTTTTAGGAAAGGAAGCTATGGATCAAAAGAAAGTTCAGAAGCTTTGTTATTATACTCAAGCGTGGTCTTTAGCTATTTTCAGCAAACCTATTATTGATTGTAAATTTGAAGCATGGGCTCACGGTCCTGTTTGTCGTGAACTCTGGAGCAAACTTCACGTGCATACCTATTTTGACATTCCACAGGATGCACTTAAATCCGATTCGAGTGTTATTTCAAATATTGATGATATAGAACTTTTGGAACGCGTATGGGAAACTTATAAAGACTTTAGTGGTTATCAGCTTGAAGTTCTTACTCATAAAGAAAGACCATGGATGATTGCAAGAGGCGATACACCAGAGTTTCAGAGATGTACAACTGAAATATCTGAAGATGAAATGAAACATTATTACAGTACTTTGTATTTAGGAGACGGTTTAGGTGAGTAAAGGAAAAGGTAAATTATGTTCGCCGCCAAAACCCACTAATGAAAAGATTTATGATGAAAAAAAGAAGCTAACAGGTATCCGAATCGGAGTCACTTATTTAGATAGAAAAAAATACGGTCTCCAGAATTTATTTAATGCATCACGTGGAAACAAGCAATATATTCAAGACTTGAACAGATTTATATTAAGAGCAAGGCAACTTAATGATATCGGTGAATTCATTAGAATATTTGCTTCTCATATTCGAACCTCTAATGATGATGACGCATCAAAAGCAAAGGTTCAGAGACTTCAAGAAAAGTACAATTTGGAAGTTGATCATTTGATACACCTTCATTGTAAAGGTGGCGGAAATGGTGAATTTGTGATTCATGGCTTTCAAATTGACAATGTTTTTGAAATAGTTTGGTTCGATCCCAAACACGAGGTGCATAGTTAAACCATGATAAAATGTCCCATCACTATTTTGTAAATTAGTGATGGGACTTGTTTTTATTCTTGACATCCAATCCACACACAAATATGCGTGTGCGTGTATTTGTTGTCAAAGCCCATTTTCCGATGCTTTCTTTTCACGCACAGCAAAAATGCCTGTGCCGAGGAAGAAATCAAGAGGTTGATTTTTGAAAAAATGCGTAAAGCTGGGGTTTTACGCCTTATTCCTTGACATCAAAACCACGCACTCCACATGCGTAGTCCTCGGAAACAAGTCAACCGCCCTCACCTTCTGGGCTTTGTAGCCTTTTTCACACAAAACTCCGCAATCTCTTGCTGCCGTTGCCGGATTACATGAAATCATAACAATCTTCTGAGGGCTCATGGAAACAACAGCTTCAAGCGTATCTGCATCACAGCCCTTTCGTGGCGGATCAAGTACAACCACATCAGGCTTCAGACCTTTTTTTGCAAGCTGTTTTGCCGCCATTCCTGCATCTGCACATATAAACTCTGCATTTTCAACTCCATTGATTTCTGCATTCTTTTTTGCATTTTCCACCGCCTGTGGTATAATTTCAACGCCTACAAGTTTTTTTACCCTGTCAGCCATAGAAAGACCTATTGTACCGGCACCGCAATACAGGTCAAGAAGAAGCTCATCACCCTTAAACTCTGCAAACTCAGTTGCCTGTGCATATAATCTTTCCGCCTGATTAGTATTAACCTGATAAAAAGCTTCCGGCGCAATATCAATGACATTGCCGCACATTGTATCGCTGATGCATCCGTTCCCATAAAGATTAACAGTCCGTTTACCGAGAATTACATTTGTATTGTCCGGATTTATATTCATAACGATACTTTTAGTTTCTTCAAATTTTTCTTTAAGCCTTTCACAAAGCGGCATCAGTCTTTGCGCAATATCCTTTTTAACAACAAAACATATCATCAGCTCCTTTGAATGATACCCCTGTCTTATGAAAATATGGCGAAGCACACCACTGCCGTTTTTTTCATCATAGCCTCTTATATTGTTTTTATTTGTATATTCTGTAATAAATTCCGAAATCCTGCCAAAATTTTCAGGAAGCAGACGGCAGTCATATCCGCTCATAATGCGGTGACTTCGTTTTGCATAAAAGCCGCATATGTTTCCCTCATCTGATATACCGACAGGGTACTGAGCTTTATTCCGGTATCTGTCAGAAGCTTCACACGAAAGCACCGGCATAAACTCCGTTTGTATTTTTCCAATACGTGTAAATGCGTCATAAACAAACTTTTCTTTAAGTTTTGCTTCACTTTCATAGCTGATATGCCGAAAGGAACAGCCGCCGCATTTCGGAAAGTGCGGACAATCCGTATGTACACGGTCAGGTGAAGGCGAAATAATTTCATCAACTATACCAAAGCAGTAGCTTTTGAGTACCTTTACAATTTTCACCCTCAGCAGGTCGCCCACAGCCGTTTCAGGAACAAAAACCGCCATTGATTCATATCTTCCAACTCCGTTTCCATCGGAGGTTATATCTGTAATTTCAAGCTCTACAATCTGATTTTTCTTCAATTTACTTTTCTCCATAAATCTTATATATGAGTTCCTTTTTCTTCATAAGCTCATCAAATCTGTTAATATACTCATAGGGGAATTTATAATTGTGAATACGTGTAATTTTCCCATTCGGCTCAATAAGCTTTGTGGATGCCGCACAGCCTGCACCAAGGATAATCTGAGTTTCATCCATGATAAAAATATTATAAAGACTTTCCGCACCTTTTTTTGCAAATCCTATGTTTTCAAGATTTTCAAGTGTATTTTTCTGACGGTACAGATAATACGGGTGCCATCCGTTTTCCGGCAGAATATCCATGCTCCTGTTCACCATATCAGCCGTCATGCTCTGTGCAAAAAGCCGTGAATTATCTTCGCCGTAAAGGCTTGCGGAGCGCTTGATTGTCAGCGTATGAACAGTTATGCTTTCGGGGTCAAGCTCCATAACCCTGTCAAGTGTATCTGCAAAGCTTTCATATGTATCCCCCGGAAGCCCTGCAATCAGGTCCATGTTTATGTTGTCAAAACCAAGCTCCCTTGCCATTTTATATGCATTTACGGTATCCTGCGCCGTATGCATTCTGCCGATATTTTCAAGTACCTTATCATTGAGCGTCTGCGGATTTACGGAAATTCTGCCGGCTCCATTTTTCTTAATCACAGAAAGCTTGTCATAGGTTATTGTGTCTGCCCTTCCTGCTTCAACATTATACTCCCTCACCTTTGAAATATCAATATTTTCCGCAAGGGTTTTCATAAGAGTATCAAGCTGCACAGCATCAATTGACGTAGGAGTACCACCGCCGAAATAAACAGTATCTATTTTAAAG
Source organism: Ruminococcus sp. (assembly GCA_015066715.1). Lineage (GTDB taxonomy): Bacteria > Bacillota > Clostridia > Oscillospirales > Ruminococcaceae > Porcipelethomonas. Next base: position 3,823 of record SVNU01000051.1, read on the forward strand.
TTCATATCCCTTACAATTCTTCCAAGAATTTCTATTTCCCTGCAAAGACATCGTATATAATCAGGAATCAGCTTTCTTGCACTGTCAAGGGAATGTGAAACAAATGAACAGTAGCTACACCTTGTAGGGCAAAAAGGAATTGATATGTAAATGCTTATACTGTCACTGTCAGCGGTTTTCAGAAGCGGTATCTGATTTTCGGCAGTTTTGTAGGCAAGCTCAAGCCGCCTTTCAGATGTCATATATCTGGTTTTAAGCAAGTTAAAACAGTCTGCCTTGTCGTATCCCTTTTCAATAAGCTCGGTCATTTTTCTCACCGGACGGATTCCTGTAAGCAGTCCCCATGGCGGATTTATTCCGGTAAGCTTTCCAAGGCAAAGATAAATAAGTCTGCATATTTCATGTTCGCAGTTTTTTTCGTCTGCATCCTCATTTGCAATTTTAAGGGATTTCCTTGCATATTTTCCATTTAAACTGCAAACCGCAAAAAGATAGGTATATTTCTTTCCCTTTCGTATCTGTGATGAAACAAAATCCCCGTCAGCATCTGTTTCATCAAACAAAAATTCAAATCTTCCGGAGATAAAAAGCTTTACTGTCGCTTCTGTTTCGTATTTGAAATCGTGTCCCTTAAATAAAATCTTCATAAGGATTTCCTTTTAAATAGGCGTTGTATTTTCTTTCGTAATCCAGAGTTGTAGGCTCATTGTGTCCGGGATAAACATTATAGTCACCCTCAAGACTGCTCAGCCTTTTCAGAGAATCGAAAAGCTGTGAAGCACTGCCACCCGGAAAATCTGTTCTTCCCATTGACATTTTAAAAAGCGTGTCACCTGTAAACAAACTGTTCCCGCACTTATAGCACACACCGCCTCTTGTATGCCCCGGAGTATGAATCACTTCAAAGGAAAGCTCATCAAGAGTAACAGTATCGCCATCCTTTAATGTTGTATATTTCTCAACGTCAGTATGGGGCATACCGCCTGCTGCATCCGCAAGACTTTCACGTCTGTCAGTAAGCATAACAGCATCATCCTCATGTATAAAAACCTCTGCATTATACTCAAGTGAAAGCTGCGCCACTGCCCCTATATGGTCAAAATGGCCGTGAGTCAGAAGAATTTTTTTAAGTGTAAGCCCGTTATCATCAAGATATTTTTTCAGCTTTTCAAAATCGCCGCCTGCATCAACAGCTGCGGCATTTTTGCTTTCAGTTTCAATAATATAGCAATTGGCAGCAAGTGCTCCCACCGGTATACGTGTTATTTTCATTTTATCCTCCGTTATTGTACATAATCCTGCAGGGACGGCAATGCCACCCCTGCAGCTGTAATTATTATATCCGGAAACTATCCCTATACTCTTGCTCTTTCAACTGAAATAACACCTTTTATGCGTTTGATTTTTTCAATAAGGTTTTTCAGCTGATCAGTACCTGCAATAGTAATTGTAGCTTCAAAAAGTGCATTTCCGTTTTTGAGATTTCTTGAAGAAGAATGAACAATAGGAATTCTCGCTTCCATAAGTATAGCCGAAATATCAAAAACAAGTCCCACTCTGTCAACAGCAATAACCTCAATACTTGTCTGAAGTGTTCTTTGCTCGGTATCCGTCCACTGAACATCCATCCAGCGTGCCAGCTCATCAGGATTGTTTCTGCGTACTGCCGCCTTATAATTTGTACAGTTTACGGTATGAACGGAAATTCCGTGTCCTCTTGTAATAAATCCTACTATTTCATCTCCCGGAAGCGGATTACAGCACTGTGAGAACTTAACTGTACAGTCATCAATCTTATCAAGAATAATTCCGCTTGTAGGCTTTACAACAGGCTTTATTACAGCAGTTTCCTTTTCTTCTTCAGCCTCATGATAATTCTTTAAATACTTGTCTTTAAGTCTTGCAATAATTTTTGAAAGCAATACACCGCCATAACCGATTGACGCATAAAAATCGTCAAGGGTATTGCAGTTATGTCTTTTAAGGTCATCTGCAAGAAATTCAGGAAGCTTATCATCGGGGATTCTGATTCTGTAATGCTTGAACGCCTTTTCAAGCTCATCCTTACCTGTAACAATATTTTCCTCACGGCATTCCTTCTTGAACCACGAACGAATTTTTGACTTTGCCTCATTTGTTTTGGCAATGTTAAGCCATGCTCTGTTGGGACCTTTATCAGGCTCATTGCTTGTAATGATTTCGCAGATTTCACCTGTTTTAAGCTTATAATCAAGGGGTACAAGCTTGCCGTCAATTTTAGCCCCTACTGTTTTGTGACCTATCTGTGTATGAATTCTGTAGGCATAATCTATAATGGTAGAATCCACAGGAAGGGAAATTGAATCTCCCTTAGGAGTCATTACAGTAATGTCTTCAGGGGCAAGGTCGGTTTTGATAATACGTACAATTTCCTCAACGTCGTCCGAGGTCTGCTGCGCCTCAATTACCTGACGCACCCACGCAAGACGCTGGTCCATTTTATCAGCTTTATGCTGCGAGCCTTCCTTGTATTTCCAGTGAGCCGCAATACCGTATTCAGCGGTGGCATGCATTTCCCAGGTTCTTATCTGAATTTCAAAGGGAATCCCCTCTTTGCCGAGAACAGTAGTGTGAAGCGACTGGTACATATTCGCTTTCGGAGTTGAAATGTAGTCCTTGAATCTGTTTGGAATAGGACGGAACATGTCATGGACAAGACCTAAAACATTATAGCATTCGCCCACATTTGAAACAATAATTCTCACTGCATATTTATCATAAATTTCCTCAATGGTTTTCTGGCTGACAAACATTTTCTTGTAAATACTGTAAATACTTTTTACTCTGCCGTCAATCTGCGGAGTTTCCACAAAATCCTGATCACGGAAGCGCTGCGCAATAATCTGTTTTATAGACTCTATAAACTTTTCACGCTCATTCTTTTTAAGCTCCAGAATATGCTCAATTTCAGAATATGCAAATGGGTCAAGATAGTGAAATGCAAGGTCTTCAAGCTCTTCCTTTATACCTCTCATACCAAGACGATGTGCAATAGGCGCATAAATATTCATTGTTTCGTGGGCTGTATTTCTCTGCTTGACACCCGGACGGAACTTGAGAGTTCTCATGTTATGAAGTCGGTCCGCAAGCTTTATAATGATAACTCTTATATCCTGCGACATTGCAAGCAGCATTTTTCTCACATTGTCAGCCTGCTGCTCCTCCTTATTGAAAATCGGTACTTTATTAAGCTTTGTTACACCGTCAACCAGCATTGCAACATCCTGTCCGAAAAGCTTTTTCACTTCTTCAAGGGTTACGGGAGTATCCTCAACGACATCGTGAAGCATAGCACTGCATATTGTATCCGTATCCATTCCAAGCTCAAGCAGTATATAGGCTACAGCAAGAGGATGGATAATATAGGGCTGTCCTGAAGAACGGGTCTGTCCTTCGTGCGCCTTGGCAGCAAATTCATAGGAAGTAATTATTTTGCTCAAATCATACTGCTTATCATCTGTCAGAATTTTCTGAATTATCATATCAATTGTATAATCTTCAGTCATAACTTTCATCTCCCGATTTATATTTTATTTCTGAGGTCATTTAAAATACCCGAGCTTTCAAGCTGAGCCCTGGGGGCATTCTCCACGACGCTTATTTCCTGTGTAAACGGATTAACCCTGACAAGTCCCAGTTCATTGAAAATATCAACGCAAAGGTGAAGCTTGCAGTAATTCATGTCATCACATGCAACAGACATGTACAGCGACTCAATGCTGTACTTACCGCCTGCAATAGTTTTATATACCGGAACAAGCTGATTCCTGTCAGGACAGATTTTTTCATAGTAAGCCTTTGGGAGCATTTCATTTCGCTTGTATTTTTCATATGCATCCCTTGCGGCAAAATACCTGCTCTGCTGCATGCCGCTTTTGCGGTAATCCTTTACAATGATGCTTATACTTTTTCTTCCGTTGTAAACCTGAGTTTCCATTGTAACCATAAAATCTGCCTTGTCACCCCTTTTGAAAAAAAGCTCATCAGGGGAACGGCGGAACAGCAACAGCTCAAGCGGCATGCCACCGTAATTTATCTGCAGCTTTGTATGTACTCCGTTTGAAAGAGGCATTATACGGACAATTTCCGCACCAACCACAGCAAAAACAGGCTGATTGTTTCCCTCTCCGAAAGGCTGCAGGGTTTTCAGGTCCTCTACATTTTCAACAGTTATTTCAGAAGGTATTATAAGCTTATCCGCAATAACATCCGGCACAGGCATTACATCAAAGTTTTCCTTTGCATACTGCAAAAGAAGCCTTTCAAATTCCGGAATATCAGAAGCTTTAAGAGAAAAACCGCCTGCACCCATATGCCCGCCGAACCTTGTCAGAACAGACGAACAGTAATCCAGTGCCTTATAAACTGAAAAATTCCCGAAGGCTCTTGCCGAACCTCTTGCCATATCCCCCTCTATTGAAATAATAAAACAGGGTTTATCGAATCTTTCAAGAATTCTTGCAGCCACAATGCCGATAACACCATGATGCCAGTTTTCTCCGCTAAGCACTATTACTCTGCTGCAGGTTATTTCAGGCTCATTGTTTATTCTTTCGCAGATATTGTCTATTATTTCATTTTCGGTTTTTTTTCTGCATTCGTTAAGCCTGTCAAGCTCATTGCAAAGCTCCTCTGCTTCCGCTTCATCGTCAGTAAGAAGCAGTCTTGCCGCAAGTGTTGGTGAACCGAATCTTCCTGATGCATTTATTCTCGGAGCAATGCCGAAGGCAATCGACATGGAAGTAACCGGCAGTTTCACACCGCTTTTGCGTATAAGTGCATTAATGCCGCAGCGCTCCGAATTTCCCATAAGCTCAAGTCCACGGCTTACAATAAACCTGTTTTCACCGCCAAGCTCAACAATATCCGCAACAGTACCGATAGCTGCAATTTCGCCGTACTCGTTCAGTGCGGTTTCATAATCCCCGTCTTCAAGCGCTGCAATAAGCTTCAAAACAACTCCTGCACCGCAAAGATTTTTGAAAACAGAAGGACAGTCTATTCTGTGGGGATTTACAACTGCTTCAGCCTTTGGAAGCTGTTCACCCGGCTGGTGATGGTCTGTAACAACAAGCTTCATTCCAAGCTCATAAATAAGCTCTGCCTCGGCAATTGCGGAAATACCGTTATCAACCGTAATAATAAGCTTTACATCCTGCTTTGCAATCTCCCTTACAACATCAGGATTAAGGCCGTATCCTTCGGAGCGTTCAGGAAGCCTGTAAATAACATCGGCACCCATACAGTCAAGATACGAATACAGCATTACTGTTGAAGTAATCCCGTCACAGTCATAGTCACCGTAAATACATATTTTATCCGCATTCTCAAGAGCAGTATTAATAACCCCGGCAGCTTCAGTCATATCCTTTAAAAGAAACGGATCAAAAAGCTTATCAGAGAAAAATTTCTTCACAGCATCCTCCGCACTTTCAAAACCACGTGCCGCCAAAACATCGGCACACAAAGATGAAAGCTCGGTTTCCCTTGCAATTCTCACTGAATTTTCCTTATTCGGTTTTCTGACAATCCATTTCTTCATATATACACCTACTGTCAACTTTATTATACATAGTTAATTATACCATTTATACATGAAAAACACAAGATAATTTTGTATTTTTATATTAATGAACAAATAAATTGATTATTTATACATATCAGGATTATAAACAACCATTTTTTGGCATAAGAAAAGGCAATACCGCAAATACAGTATTGCCTTGATTTATATTTTCCCCTTCAGATAAAACCTTTCAGGATTTAAAAATCCGCTTTTCCCATGAAAAAAAGTCTGAAAATACAGCCTTTGAAGAACTGCCGATCTTTTAAGCTGTAAAAGTGCCCTATGACGAAGCTGACATACACTTTCAGTTTTTTTGCCGGAAATATCAGCGATTTCTGCATCACTCATATCAGCAAAATAATATAGCTTTATAACCATTTTCTGCCTGTCGCCAAGCTTTTCGACCTCTCCCCTTACAATTTCACTGTCCGTCCTTTCATCAACAATACGGAAAATATCATTTTTCTCGTCTGCAAGCGTTTCAGAAAGGCTTTTTTCTTCCTCATACTGCTCCACTTCCAAACTTTGAGTATACAACTCCTGTGCCTTCAGATTACTTTTCAAAAGACGGGAAACCATTTTTTTAAACGGGAACTCAAGAAATGTCACAAATTTCAATGGAGGCTTATATGCTTTCAGTGCTTCAAGAAAAACAAAGTAACATTCCTGCTTCATATCGTTTTCATCAACACCTGCTGCCGTAAATCGTTCTTTTAAAGCATAATAAATTTTATCTGCCTTTAAATACAGCAAACGATTTACATTTTCCCATAAAATCCGGATATACTCATCATTCCTGCTTTTTGCTATACAATCGGCAAGCATTTCATTAGTCATATTTTCACCGCTTTTTATGTCTCAGCCTTTAAAGCACTGCCTGATAATAAACAGCCTTTGCCTTGTTTTCAAGTACAAATGCATCATAATTAATTCTGCCCTCTACAAGAGAACCGCTGATGCCTGGTGGGTCCTCATGAATTTTGTAATCCTCAAGCTTTGTAGGAGCTACAGTTGCCGAAGGGTGGCAAAGCATAAAACCGAAGCCTTCCGGAAGTCTTGCAGACGGAACCTTCACAACTGACGCACCATCCAGCATTGAAATAACTCCCTTTCTTCTCATTTCATCACCGATATTTGTTTCCATAACAATATCGCTGCACTTTTTCATCAGAGTATAAGTAGCAGGGGTTACAATTAAAACTCTGTCTGTTTCCGGAGCGTCATTGTCATCAAGCATCTGGGAAGCCTTTAAAATCTCCTCATATACATTTTCAGCTGTAAGAGAAACTGCTTCCGGAAGATGTCCTGCTTTTTCGCACATAACACCATAGACATAACTGTCAATTTCCGGAATTACAACCTCTCTTATCTGTCTTTCAAGAGCAGATGCTGCCTGAAGCTGCTGAACAGTTTCATCACTGTCAAGCTTATCAATTGCAAATGTAAAGGATCTGTCTTTTGTAAGGGTCAGGTCTTCAGTTGTTGCATCAAGTCCCTTAACGTCTCCGTATCTTGAGCCTGATGTATTTTCGCCGCTTCTGTCATAATCAGACATCTGTGCGGTTGTCACCTTATAAACCTTTACTGTTTTTGCACCGTTCCAGTCAAAATCATCATTTGTCACCATTGACTTTTTGCTGTCCTGTGAAAACTTTTCATCTACAAACGGATAAAATTTTGTTGCTAAATTCACTGCCATAATTTAAATCTCCTTTCATATAAGACCGAATGCACGGCGAAGCTGTCCGTAATTTTCATCGTCATTTTTTCCTGTGGGAAGCTTTCTTTCGTTTACTACTTTAAGCTTACTTTCCATTTTATTTCCGCTGACAAGCTTTGAAAGAAGCTCAACAGCCTCTGTCACCGAAGCTTCACTTTCAAGCTTTAAAATATCCGCAAGCTCTGAAGGAAGTCCTTTTTCCGAGAGCAGCTGCTTTGCAACAAATTTAAGTTCTCTTGCCATAAGCTCGCTCTCACGTTTTTCAAGTTCTTCATTTCCCTTAAGCTTATCTCTTGAAAGACGTTCGCCGATAATGCGGTTAACGTCCGACTGGGTAAACATCTTTTCAATACCCTGCTGCTGATTGTTGTTTTTTTCGTTCATTTTTTACTCCTTTTCTGCCGCTTTGGTTGCTTTTGACAGACAGAAAATAAACGGCTTTTTTTCTGACTGCATTTATTTTCCGTGTTTAACGTCCCGTCGGACTAATTATAAAAAGGCATGGAAAACGACTTTGTTAAAAAGCGTTTCCCATGCCCTTGGCGGCTAACTGTAAATAACAGCGGTACTATGAATTTTACATAAACATATGTTCGTTTATTTTTTTCCAACCGTCAGATATATGTGACTGAACGGTTGTTTTTTTTCAGGCTTTTTTATTTTTACATGCCGGCTTTGGCTCAAAAATGATTTCAAAACGTTTTCAATTTCCAGTGCTTTCAGCTGTTCATCATCAGAATATGAAATTTTAATTTTCATATTTTTTCCTCCGTATCATTAATATGTGTTTTCCTTTGATGATTAAATTATACCACATATTTTTTAAAATGCAATAGGTTTTGAAGATGTCTGCACCCTTTTGCACCCCTCTATTTTCTGCACGACAAATCAACTTCTTTTCACAAGTAAAGGCGGTCACCGACCGCCTTTAAAGTTTATTTATTTTTTCTTTGCAAGCTCTCTTGCGATAGCTGCTGCATCACTTACGGTTACCTTACCGTCGCCGTTATAATCTGCCGCAGGATTTGTTTCTGCATCAATTGTTTCACGCTTTGCAAGCGTTCTTGCGATAAATGCCGCATCACTGACTGTAAGCTTATTATCGTTATTTGCGTCTCCCACAATAATTTCAATTTCAGGTTCACCATCAAGTGAAACAAACTCACGGTCATATTTTGTTGCGTAGTCATGAGCCGTTGAGTCCCAGTAGCCGTAAATTACGGCGTTCTCGTTAATTGTTGTTGCGGAATCGGTAATTTCTACATCAGGATTGTTAAATCTGATAGTTTCAATACTCTCGCTGCTGAATGCATAATCGTTAATTTTGGATACAATTATATTATTGATTTCGCTTGGTACAACAACATTTACAATAAGGTCATCACAGTTTACAATAATAATCATTCCATTATTCTCTTTAGTATCAAAATAATCGCTGTTTTCAGAAGATGCTGTTGCTGTAGTTGTTTGGCTTGCAGTAGTTTTAACTGAAGTTGTAGTTTTAGGTTCTGTTGTTGAAACGCTTGTTTTTGTGGTAGTTGTTGAGGTTGTTTTTGTTGTTGTGGTTGTGGAAAATGTTGTATTTTTGGCTACGGTACTTGTGATTTCGGGTTCTGTTGTTGCCGAAGTGCTTGTTTGCATCGTAGTAGTGGTTGCAGTTGTTTTAACTACAATTGTATCTGAAACACTTACTCGAGTTACGTAAGTGGGCATTGTTGCATAAGTTGAAGTTTTGGCAGATGTAGTTGTATTTTCTGTTGGAACGGTTGTTAATGATACACTTGCTTGAGTTGTGACAGTAGGTTTTGTTGCATAAGTTGAGGTTTTGGCAGATGTAGTCGTATTTTCTGTTGGAATGGTTGTTAATGAAACTCTTGTTTTTGATGATGTTGTTGCAGTTGTTGTAACGGCTGTAGTTGTCTGTGCAGGTGCATTAAGCACAGCAAATGTTCTGTTATACATACTGGCATAAGAGTGTGCTGTTGAATGCCAGTAACCATAAATAGTTGCTCTGCCAGTTATAGTGTTTTCAGAATCATAAATTTTACATTCAGGATTTTCAATTGTTATTACTCTAAGAGAATCACAGCCATAAAATGCTTTATATCCTATACTTGCAACACTGTCAGGAATTGTTATTCTTGCAAGATATGTACAACTATAAAATGCAGAATCTCCTATACTTGTTACACTGTCTCCGATTGTTATGTTTGTAAGAGAGTCACAATTATAAAATGCTTCATTTCCTATACTTGTTACGCTGTCTGGGATTGTTATGCTTTCAAGTCTTCTACAGCTGCCAAACGCAGAATCTCCTATACTTATAACATTATCAGGGATTGAAACGCTTGTAAGAGATTCACAACAATAAAACGCACCATCTCCTATACTTGTCACACCATCACCAATTGTTATGCTTTCAAGTCTTCTACAGCTGCCAAACGCAGAATCTCCTATACTTACAACATTATCAGGGATTGAAACGCTTGTAAGAGATTCACAACAATAAAACGCACTATCTCCTATACTTGTGACACTGTCTGGGATAGTTAAACTTGTAAGAGAGTCACAATTACAAAATGCATAAGAAGGTATTTCAGTAACATTGTCAGGAATAACAAGTTCTGTTATGGGTTCTTCGTTTAAATAAAGATTATCCGCATAATACAGAGGATAGGAATATGAGTTGCCAAATTCAGTGTTACACCATGATATTAAATCCGATATGTATACTTTTTTAAGCTTTGAACGTTCTTTAAAAGCATCTTCTTCAATATTTGTAACACTTGATGGAATAACAACAGATTCTATATCTGTATCTACAACCATATCAGCTGTTATTTTTTCACTTCCTTCAGCAATTATCAGTTCTTTAATTGTGCAATTTTCGAATGCATCACTTGCTATACTTATAACGCTGTCTCCGATTGCTATGCTTGTAAGAGATTCACAAGAATAAAATGCATAATTTCCTATACTTATAACACTATCAGGGATTGTTACACTTGTAAGAGATTCACAATACCAAAATGCAGACTCTCCTATACTTGTTACACTGTCAGGAATAATCACATCGCCGGAACATCTTTTTGCATCAATTAAAATATTATTTATGATTACCAGTGGGTTTTCAGTGCGCTTTAAATCAAGCCATAGTGTCCTATTGAATGCGCAATTTCCTATACTTGTTACACTATCAGGAATTATTATACTTTCAAGTCTCGTACAGCTGTCAAATGCACAATCTCCTATATTTGTAACACTGTCTCCGATTGTTACGTTTGTAAGAGATTCACAATAAGAAAATGCAGAATTTCCTATACTTATTACACCGTCTCCGATTGTTGCGCTTTCAAGAGCATAACAATACGAAAATGCAGAATCTCCTATGCTTGTAACGCTATCAGGGATTGTTATACTTTTAAGAGAATAACAATATTCAAATGCATTTTCTCCTATACTTGTTACACTGTCTCCGATTGTTATGCTTTCAAGAGCAGTACAATTATAAAATGCTTCATCTCCTATACTTGTTACACCGTCACCAATTGTTACGCTTGTAATAGATTTACACCTATAAAACGCATAATTTCCAATACTTGTGACGCTATCTGGCATTGTCACATTGCCAGAGCAAGTTATTCCATCAATTAAAATATTATTTATGATTACCAATGGATTTTCAGCCCGCTTTGCTTCAAGCCATTGTGTTTCACCAAATGCACGCCCCCCTATACTTGTAACACTTTCAGGAATTGTTATGTTTTCAAGAGATTCACAATAATAAAATGCACAATCTCCTATACTTGTAACACTGTCTGGGATTGTTATACTTGTAAGTAATTTATAACCACAAAATGCATAATTTCCTATAGTTGTAACGCTATCAGGAATAACAAGGTCTGTTACAAGTTCATCATTTAAATATAGATTATCTGCAATACAGAGTGGATTAGAAGAAGATGAAGCAAAATTTATATTGCACCATGCCACTATATCTGAAATATAAACACTCGTAATGCTTATACAGTTATGAAACGCCTCATTTCCAATATTTATAATACTGTCAGGAATCGTTACGATTTCAAGAGAATCACAATTATAAAATGCACGTTCACCTATACCTTTAACAGGCAAGCCGTCAATTTCAGATGGAATAACTATTTGTTTTGGTTCAAATATAAATCCAACAATTTCCACATGATCATAAACATGATCATCATCCGAATCAACTGTCATATATTTCAGACAATTTCCATAAGTCATCTCATAACTGTAATTTGCCGCCTCCGCTGTCATCGGCTCAAATATTTCCGTCTTTGGCATTGCCGACAGAAAGCCTGCCGCCATAACGGCAGATGTAATAAAACTTAATATTTTCTTTTTGTTCATGTTTTCCTCCTGTTTAATTTTATTGCTTATATTTTAACATTAATTTACAAATTTGTCAATAAAAACAATAATTTCCCTGCCGACTTAATAAATAAAACAAACTCCGATTCGCATAAAGCAAACCGGAGTTATCTCGTACATACTATAATTACAAAGCTTCCTGCTTACACATCGCCAAAGTCTTATGTACATTCTGAAAACTATTCAATTGTAAGAATATCAAGAAAGCCTGTAATTTCAAAGACCTCCATAATAGAGTCGCCCACATTACGAATAACCATTTTACCCTGTTCATTCATAATTTTCTGCGCTGAAAGAACAACTCTGAGTCCGGCGGATGAGATATACTCAAGATTTTCAAAATTCAGGACAAGCTTTTCAACTCCGTCAATACTGTTTTTAAGCTCTGCTTCAAATATCGGAGCAGTAGTTGTATCAAGTCGTCCTGTCAGAGTCATTTCAAGCTCTGTTCCATTGGTTTTCTTATCAATTGTCATAACCTATTCTCCTTTATTTCAATTGGAATTTTCGTTTATAAGACTTTTTTATATTATATCATGTCAATTTAATTATGTCAAGAATTTTTACATGTCATATTTTTTGCCTTGTGAAATTCTCTCAAGGTAACCATTCACATGCTCCGCCCAGGAATACTGTGCCATAAATTCACCTGTGTACTTATGCCGGCATGTACTGTCCTCACAGATAAAATCATAAAAATCACAGTCAATAAGACCTGTATTTACAGAAAGGCTGTTATATTTTTTGTTTACAGCTTTTTCTGCACCAACGCTTTTAAGACTTTTCATCATTACCGAAATAATCTTCTGAATGTAAATCTGTTTCTTTTTATCAAAGGCTTCATTTTCAAAAAGTCTTGCAGCAATTTCCTTTATAGTACAGGATGCACCCTGCCTGTAAACAAGATATGCAAACATTTCTCTTGACTTACTTCTTTCAAATCTTACAGGCGTACCGTCGGTAAGATACACCTCAAAATTCCCGAAGCTTCGTACTTTAAGAAGTGCAGCTTCCGTCTTTCTTACACAATAACGCAAATCTGAAAGCTCTGCCTGTATTTTTTCAACCGTAAAAGGCTTTGTAATATATCCGCTTGCATGAAGCCTCATAGCGTCTGCCGCATATTTTAAGTCATCTGCCAGAAAAATAATATTTATCCGGCACTCATGCTTTTTAAGACTTTCAGCAAGCTCTGTACAGTTATCCTGCGTATAAATGAAAAAAACATCTGCTTTTTCATTATGTGCGAATTCTGTCAGCTTACTGCTATCACTGAAAAAGAAAAGCTCATTATCGTGAGAAAGGCTTTCAAACAAAGACAACAGAATTTCAGTCATCTGCAGTGCCTTGCAGTATATCACAATTTTCATACAATCACCCTTTTTATTATATCAGATAAGGGATTTAAAATCAATGGCGTCAGGTGAATTGGTATCTATAAAATAAATATAGGCAATAAACGTAAATTTATATTTATATTTATCTTTCTGTTTATATTCCTTACTTTTCTTGCTTGCACAAGAAAAGTAACAAAAGAATGCACAAACTTTCTTATAAAAAGAAAGTTTGAACAAAGAAAATT
>SVNU01000052.1 GCA_015066715.1 Ruminococcus sp.
TTTCTTTTTATAAGAAAGTTTGTGTGTTCTTTGGTATCTTTCTTGCACAGGCAAGAAAGTACGAATATTAATTTAAGTTAGAAAGAAAAATATAAATTTGTCATTGTTTTAATAAAATATGCGGAATTAATTCTAATTTACAAGTGAACTAAATCGCAATATGGGTCCAGTACCCAAATGGTATTTGTGTTTCAATTCAAATCGAAGATTTGATGAAACACTGGCACGTCACGCTGGTAAATATAAATTTTCTTCTATAAAAACTACGGGCGGCAGATTGCCGCCCACACTAAAGTATTTATTTATACTGATAAAGCGCAACATTTTCAAAACCGTCAAGAAGGTCGTCAAGGCGTTTGAATGCCGCAACTGTCCCTCTTGCAACGCAGCCTGTCGGATCTTTGGCAATATTGCATTTAACACCAAGAGTACGGTTTATAAGCTTATCAAGTCCGCCAAGCATAGCACCGCCGCCTGTTAAAATAATACCATTTTCATAAATATCACCCACAAGCTCCGGAGGTGTATCCTCAAGAAGAGTCCGTATACTGTCAACAATTTCAAAAACATCATCTTCAATGGCGTCGAAAACTTCCATTTCACTGATATTTATCATTTCAGGAAGTCCCTTTATAAGGTTACGTCCGCCGATAGTCATTCTTACATCATCATTCGGATCATATAAATTGGTAAGCTCTTTTTTTACAAGTTCCGCAGTTTTCTCACCAATAAGAAGCTTGTGTCTTTTCTGTATGTATCTTATTATTGCAGTATCAAGCATATTTCCGGCTGTTTTGATAGAACGTGATGTTACTACACCGTTCATTGAAACAACGGCAACATCTGTCGTACCACCACCGATATCAACAACAAGATGACCTCTTGCCTTTGACATATTTACGCCTGCTCCGAGCATAGCTGCAATCGGTTCCTGAATAAGATATACCCTTCTTGAACCTGCATTCATGGCTGCTTCCACTACAGCACGGCTTTCAACGTCAGTAATAAACGACGGTACACATATTACAATTCTCGGCTTCAAAAGCCTGTAACCGGTTGCCTTTCTGACAAATTCACGGATAAGGCACTGTGTCATTTCATCATTTGATATAACTCCGCACTCCAGAGGTCGTATAACATCAATGTATTCAGGGGCTTTTCCAACCATTCTGTACGCCTTTTTCCCAACTGCAACTATTTGATTTGTACGCTTGTTCAATGCAATAACAGAAGGTTCGTTTAAAACAACCCCTTTGCCGTTTACCGCAATAACAATATTTGCAGTTCCTAAATCTATTCCTATGTCCAATGCCATATTATATCATTCCTTCTTTATTTTTTTGTTGTTCCTACAGCCGCATAAACCTCTGCGGCATTTATACTTACAAGCAGCTGTGCACATTTGTTAATTGTACTGCCTGTTGTAAGCACATCATCACATATAATAATTCTTTTTCCGCTCAAATCAATATCAGCTGCATAAAATGCTTCAACATTTTTCAGTCTTTCTTCATAGCTTAAACTATGCTGTACCGCTGACATATTTTTGAAAAGAGCATTACATAAAAGCTTAATTCCTGTTTTATCAGATATTTCCTTTGCAATAACCTGTGCCTGATTATATCCTCTCTCCCGAAATCTGGTCTTTGACATCGGTACAGCTGTAATAAAATCTGCATTCTTCATTATATCATCTGACATAATCTTTTCAGCCAGCATGTCAGCTATATGATTTCCAAAATTCTTACTGCCGTCTTTTAAAGACAGTATTCCATCTCTGGCATAACTATCGTAATAGTAACATGATAAGGTACGGCTGTAATATAAATCGTCGTGCGGTGTACAGCTTGTTTTACCGCATACATTGCAGACCTTATTTTCATCTGTAAAGCAGTTTTTAAGTTTTTCTTTGCAGCTGTCACAAACCATAGCATCATAAGCTATAACATCATCGCACACAGGGCATCTGTTCGGAAAAAACAGGTCAAGTATAAACATCGCTGCTTTATTCACGCGGCTTCATCTCATCTCTTAATAATGCTGTAAGACAGGTATATCTGTTTGTGCGCTTGTTATTAATAACCATCTTATTTACTATTTCCTCTGAACCTATTATAATAAGAAGCTTTTTTGCACGTGTAACAGCCGTATATAAAAGATTACGATAAAAAAGCTTATCAAATCCGCCCATAAGGGGCATTATGACAACCTCAAATTCGCTTCCCTGACTTTTATGTACAGTAATTGCATAAGCAAGCTCAAGCTGGTCAACCATATCAAAGGTATAGACCGATGTCCTACCATCAAAATCAATGACAATTTCCATTCGCTGCCTGTTTATGCTCAGAATCTTTCCTATGTCACCGTTATATATGCCAGCACCCTGCTCGCCATCCTTTGACCATACAATATCATAGTTATTTTTTGTCTGCATTATTTTATCGCCTTCACGAAAAGTATAAACTGCAGACTTTATTTCCTTTTTCATTGTATGTGCAGGATTAAGCTGACTCTGGAGCACCTTGTTAAGTTCAATTATTCCCGTAACGCCCTTTCTTGAGGGCGAAATCACCTGTATGTCGTCAACAGGAGAATAATTATACGCCTTTGGCAAGCGTGTCTTTACAAGATCCGAAAGAAGATTTATAGCCATTTCCGGCTGTGTACGTCTGAAAAAGAAAAAATCATTGTTTTTCTGTGTAAGGTCAGGAATTTCGCCCCTTACAATTTTATGTGCATTTGTAACAATACAGCTTTGCTCAGCCTGACGGAAAATTTCTTTCAGTTCTATAACCGGCAGACATTTACTCTCAATAAGGCTTTTAAGCAGATTTCCTGCCCCCACAGACGGAAGCTGGTCACTGTCCCCTACCATAACAAGGCGGCAGCTAAGCTTGAGTGACCTTAATAGGTTTTCAAAAATAAGTATATCCACCATTGACATCTCATCTATTACAAGAACATCACATTCAAGGGGGTCATTTTCATTATGCTTGAAAACAAGCCTTCCGCCCGCATCATATGAGACCTCAAGCAGTCGGTGTATGGTTTTGGCTTCCCTGCCGGTAAGGTCTGAAATACGCTTTGCTGCTCTCCCCGTAGGGGCTGCAAGCATTACCGTTTCGCCTTTTTTCTCGTAAAGGGAAATTATGGCATTAAGAGTTGTTGTTTTACCTGTACCCGGACCGCCTGTCATTATCATTATTCCTCGTGAAAGCGCAGTTGTTATTGCCTTTCGCTGCAGAGTTTCATAATGTATAGAATTCTGTTCTTCTTCAATGTCTATCAGCTTTTCGTAATCGTAATCATCAGGACTTGAAAAAGCCTGCATAACTCCGATTCTTCCGGCAATATAGCTTTCAGCTGTATAATAGTCATCAAGGTAGACAAATCCACGGTCATTTTTTATATATTCATAAATTCTTTCTTCTTCAATCATTTCATTGTAAACATCATAAAAATCAGATTCTGTAATCTGAAGATATTTACGTGCAAGATTTTCAAAAACATCAACCGGCAGACAAGAATGACCGGCGTTTGCATTCTCTGAAAGAATAAATGAAAATCCCGCTTCAATTCTCTTATGTGAATTCGGCGAAACATTCATTTCCTTTGCAACAATCTCTGCTTTTTTAAACGAAAGACCGATATTTACCGAACACAGACAATAGGGATTTTCTTTTATAAGCTCTATTGCCTGATGTCCCCACTGCTGATACGCTTTCATAGCAATACCTGATTTAAGCCCGTATTTGGACAAAAAAATCATAAGATGACGAAGATTGAAAATTTTTTTTACCTCTTCGCTTATACTTTCACATTTTTTAGGAGAAATGCCACGTATTTCAAGAAGCTTTGACGGCTCCTTCTCCATAATCTCAAGAGTTCTTTCACCGAAAACATCAACAATCCTCTTTGCCAGAGCAGGACCAATCCCCTTTATTGCACCGGACGAAAGATACTTACATATATTAATGGAAGTATTGGGAAGCTTTCGTTCACAGTATTCAACACAAAACTGTGCACCGAATTTCGGATGATTAACATATTTGCCTTCCATCAAAAGAACTTCTCCGGCTTCAACATCCCCAAGCTCACCAACGGCAGTAATCATTTCACCGCTTGCATCAACATCAAGCACAGTATAACCATTAGCCTCGTTACGATATATGACCGAGTCTACCGTTCCTTCAAGCTTTAATGCTTCACCATCCATGTCAAATTTCCTTCCAAAAACCAAAGATTTTACCTGATAAACATGATACTTCTATAAAATATCATTTTTTATTATATCATTTTATTTTGTATTTTTCAACCCTAAAATCAAAAACCTTTCTTGTTTTTTAAAGAAAAAATAATTCCATTAAGCATATCGGGAGTACAGATTTCCAGAAAGCTGTATTTTTCGCAGTATTTGTCGCATATTTCACGCTGCCATAAATTCATTCCTCCATCAACTATAATCACTTTTGTAGCAGATGACTGACAATCAGAGCCTATATTGTCAATTATTGCATTGATTTTTCCATTGACATCATCATTATCATCCATCACTGTTACACAGGACAAATCAAGACCAATAAAAAAACCTGTTCCGAATATTTTTACAATTATTATTGCTGAACAAGCAAACAATACTACAGATAAAACAAGAATAAAACATATAATTATAACATTCATAAAAAAAACTCCATAAAAATAAATATATGTTATATTGTATTCCATAACTTCAAAATCCGGAACTTTCATCTTAATTGCACAAAATAAATTCACATAATACACATTTTTTTTAGCAAATGTAAAATAATCACTAAAAACTTGACATTTTTCATATCAAATGATATTATAATATTGGTTATGAAAATAACGATATAAACAAACAAAAATATCGGAGGAAGAAAAAATGAGAAAAACATTTTCAAAATTTTTAGCAACAGCAGCTGCTGTTTCAATGCTCGCTTCTGTTGCTGTAGTTGCAAACGCTGAAGGCGTAGAAGAATGCGGATTTGAGTACAAAGAAGCTGAAACAGGCATTGTTATCACAAAGGTAGATGCTGACCCTGAAATCACAACATACAATGTTCCATCTGAAATCACAGTAGGTGGAATTACTAAGAATGTAGTTGGTATTGATGACTATGCTTTCGCTGGTCTTGATAATTTAACAGTTATCAATGTTCCTGCATCAATCAGACTTGAAAATATCGGCAACGTTGCTTTTATGACAAAGAAGTCACTTGAAGCATTTGTAGTAAGCGAACTTGGTACAGAACCAACTGAAGAAGAAGTTCTTATCTACATTGCTACTGAATTAGAATATCACGGCAAAACATCAGGCTGGACAGCAGAAGAATTAGCAGAAGTTAAGGCTAAGACTGAAGCAAAGGCTGAACTTGCTGGTGTTACAAGTGATATGGACATGGTAACAGCTCTTGTTACAATGCTCCAGAATCAGGATGATATGAATCTTGGCACAGCAACAGAAGACAAACTTGGTGTATGGGAAACAACACTTACATACGCAAACGTTGATGTAGTTGCTGAAGAAGGTTCAGATGCTGCTAAGTATCTTGAAGGTATGGTTGCATTAAAGGAATTATCAGGTATTCGCGGTGACGCAAATGACGATGGTAAGCTTACAGTAAGTGACGCTGCTTTCATTGCACGTACTCTTGCAAAAAGAGAAGGCGATAAGCTTACAGCATATGCTGACTACAATCTTGATGGTAAGAAAAATGTAAGTGATGCAGCTTCTATTGCACGTATGCTTGCAGGCAGTTTCCAGAAATAATTTAAATAATATGAAAGGCGTAAGAATTCTTACGCCTTTTTGATTTTTGTCATTTTCTTGCTTTGGATTGATAATTTATTTTACTTGCAATTGTGTTATTGATAACTTTTAAGGTGTAAAACAAATCGTTTTTTGGCTTAAATAGAAAAAATTATAATACTTCTTGACAATTCTCACAATAAGTGATATTATAATAAATGTAAAATATATTTCGGAGGAATAATTATGAATTTTAAAAAGTATGTTGCTATCGCTGGTGCTGTTTCAATGATTGCTTCAGCTATGTCATTTACAGTAAATGCTGATGAAACTGAAAAAATCGCTCTTGAATACACAGTTACAGACGGTAAAGCTATTATCACAAAGGTAGATACAAGCAGTGTTGAATTTACTGAAGTTGAAATCCCTGCTAAAATCGAAGACGGAGAAAATGTATACGAAGTTGTAGGTGTTGCAGATTACGCATTTGCATTATGTGAAGATATCGAGGTTATTTGCGTTCCTGATTCTGTTACAATGGCAAACACAGGTAATGTTGCGTTTTTAACAACAACAGCAATTGAAAAGTTCCTTGACAACGAACTTAGTGACGCTGCAACAGTTGACGATGTTGTAAGATATGTTGCTGAAAAGGCAAATTACAAGAATGGCGATTTTACAGATGAAGATTTAGCAGATGTTGCTGTTAAGCTTGAAAACAAGCTCAACATGGTTGACATTTCAACAGCAAACACTGTTATGGGTAAGGTTATCACACTTCTTACAAACGTTGATCAGATGAATCTTAACCCTGATCTTCAGAATTCATTTGATATATGGGTTAGCTCAATTACATACAATGGTCTTACACTCTGTGCATCTGAAGCTTCAGAAATGAAGGCATACGCTGAAAACAGAGCATTCCTTAACATGAACTTTGAAGTACATGAGTCTTATGTAAGAGGTGACGCAAACGGTGATGGAAAGCTCACTGTTAGTGATGCTGCTTACATTGCAAGAACACTTGCTAAGGGTGAAAAAATTGAATATGATGAAAATCCAGCTGCTGACTTCAATCAGGATGGTAAGATTAACGTAAGTGACGCTGCTAATATTGCTCGTACACTTGCTTCTGCAAAGGGTTAATTTATAGTATTAAATATATGTTTTTTAAAGCGTAAGTTTATCTTACGCTTTATTTTTTTGTATAACAATCTACCAAATAGCCTCCGGAAAATATATCCTCTTGACAAAACAATACCAAAATGATATAATTTGCTTGTAATTTATTTTAGGAGGAATTATAATGAAAATCAAGAAGTATCTTTCTATTGCATCTGCAATCTCATTGATTGCTTCATCTTCAATGCTTTCAGTCAATGCCGGAGAAATCGGAAACGATGATTTGTATGATGCCAATGCTGTACTTTCATTTAAGATTATCGGCGAATCTGCCTACATTACAACAGTCCAGACAGACGGTACATATTTTGACATTCCTGAATCAATCGAATATAAAGACGAAAACGGATTTCATTCTTTTCCTGTAACAGGTGTAGATGACTATGCATTTGCTTTATGCGAAAATCTTACCGGAGTTTATGTTCCGGATTCTGTAACAATTGCCGACACCGGTAATGTTGCATTTTTAACATCCTCTGCTGTTATGGATTTCCTTGACAATGAATTAAGCGATGCTGCAACTGTTGATGATATTATTCGATACATTGCAGAAAAAGCAAACTATAAAAACGGCGATTTTACAGATGAAGATTTAGCTGATGCTGCTGTAAAACTCAAGGATAAGCTTAATATGGTTGACATATCAACAGCTGAAACTGTTAAAGGTAAAATTATGACTCTCCTTATGAATGTTGATCAGATGAATCTTAATCCAGAGCTTCAGGAAAGCTTTAACATATGGATAGCATCCATTACATACAATGATTTTACCCTCTATGGACATGCCGGTACTGAAATGCAGAAATATGCTGACGCCAGAGAATTTCTTGGTATGAAATATTCTGTTATTGCTGCTGATATAGTCCTTGGTGATGCCAACGGCGATAAAAAGTTCACCGTAAGTGATGCAGCTTTCATTGCAAGAACACTTGCTAAGGGTGAAAAAATTGATGTAAATGACAATCCTGCTGCCGACTTCAATCAGGATGGTAAGGTTAACGTCAGCGACGCTGCTTCTATCGCACGTAAGCTTGCATCATCAAAATAAATTTATATGCTAAAAAGCCTGCGATTAAACTCGCAGGCTTTATTGTTTTTATTTACTTGCTGAGATATTCCTTTAAATAATATCCCGTATATGATTTTTCACAGGCTGCAACCTCCTCAGGTGTTCCTGATACTACAACTGTACCACCGCCTGTACCGCCCTCCGGCCCTAAATCAATAATATGGTCCGCAACCTTAATCACATTAAGATTATGTTCAATAACAAGAACCGTATTTCCTGTATCAGCAAGCTTCTGAAGCACCTCAATGAGCTTGTGTACATCAGCAGTATGAAGTCCTGTAGTCGGCTCGTCAAGTATATAAATTGTCTTTCCGGTAGCCCTCTTTGAAAGCTCTGTGGAAAGCTTTACTCTTTGCGCCTCACCTCCAGAAAGAGTTGTTGCAGGCTGTCCGATTTTTATATAGCCAAGTCCCACATCCTGCAAAGTCTTAAGTTTGCGGTAAATCTTAGGGTGATTTTCAAAAAATTTCAGACCTTCATCAACTGTCATTTCAAGCACATCATGAATCGTCTTGCCCTTATACTGAACTTCAAGAGTTTCCCTGTTGTATCTCCTGCCCTTGCATACTTCACATGGTACATAAATATCAGGTAAAAAATGCATTTCAATCTTTTTGATACCATCACCCTCGCAGGCTTCACAACGTCCCCCCTTAATGTTAAAGGAAAATCTTCCTGCTCCGTATCCACGCGTTTTTGCATCATTTGTCTGTGCAAAAAGCTCACGGATGTCCGTAAAAACACCGGTATAGGTTGCAGGATTTGAACGTGGTGTTCTGCCAATCGGTGACTGGTCAATATCAATTACCTTGTCAAGATATTCAAGACCCTCAATTGACTTGAAGCCGCTGGACTTGATTTTCGCACGATTAAGCTTTGCTGCTAAATGCTTGTAAAGAATTTCATTGATAAGAGAAGATTTTCCGGAACCGGAAACACCTGTCACACATACAAATTTCCCAAGAGGAATTTTAACATTTATATTTTTGAGATTATTCTTTTTAGCTCCCTTTATTGTAAGGTAATTTCCGTTACCCTCTCGTCTCTTTTCCGGAAGCTCTATCATTTTGCTTCCGCTGAGATATTGTCCTGTTACAGAGCTGTCACATTTGAGAATATCCTCAACAGAACCTGAAAATACAATTTCTCCACCGTTTACGCCTGCTCCCGGTCCTATATCTACAATATGGTCAGCTGCAAGCATTGTGTCATCATCATGCTCAACAACGATAAGTGTATTACCAATATCACGAAGTCTTTTGAGAGTTGCAATAAGCTTATCATTGTCTCGCTGGTGAAGACCGATGCTTGGTTCGTCAAGGATATACAAAACCCCCATAAGAGAAGAACCAATCTGCGTTGCAAGCCTTATACGCTGACTTTCGCCGCCCGAAAGCGTGCCTGATGAACGTGCAAGTGTTAAATATTCAAGACCAACACTCATAAGAAATCCAAGTCGTTCACGGATTTCTTTAAGTATTCTACCTGCAATCATCTGCTCCCGCTCATTAAGGTTAAGATTATTTATAAATTCAAATGCCTCACCAACTGACATTTTAGTGAACTCTATGATGTTAATTCCGCCTACCGTTACAGAAAGACTTTCCTTTTTAAGACGCATTCCCTTACACTCAGGACACTCAATCTCATTCATAACCTCAGAAATTTCATTTTTGGAGTATTCGCTTTTTGACTCACTAAAACGTCTTTTAAGATTATTTATAATTCCCTCAAACTTACTGTATCTTACACCGCCGCCAAAGGATTCAATAATTTCAAGCTCTACTCTGTCGTCTGTTCCATATAAAAAAGCATCTGCTGCCTCCTTCGGCAAATCCTTAAAAGGAGTATCAAGACTTATATTAAACTTTTTTGCAAGTCCGTTATAATACATCATTGCAATAGAACCTTCTGAAAGTGTGTTCCATCCGCTTGCCTTAATTGCGCCCTGACGTATGCTCAAATCCTTGTTCGGCACAACAAGGTCAGGGTCAATTGACGAAAAGCTGCCAAGACCCGTACACTTCGGACATGCGCCAAAAGGATTATTAAAGGAAAACATACGTGGATTAAGTTCCTCGATACTTATATTATGCTCCGGACAAGCATAGCTTTGCGAGAAAAGCATTTCCTCACCGCCGATTACATCCACAGCAACAAGTCCTCCCGACAGTGCAGTTACAGTTTCAATACTGTCAGTCATTCGGGACTTTATGCCATCCTTTATAACAAGTCGGTCAACAACTATTTCAATATTATGCTTTTTGTTCTTGTCAAGGCTGATTTCCTCGGAAAGGTCATACATACTGCCGTCAATTCTTACACGAACATATCCTGAACGCCTTGCATGGTCAAGTTCTTTTACATATGTTCCCTTTCTTCCCCTTACAATAGGTGCAAGCAGCTGAATTTTTGTACCTTCTTCAAGCTCTGAAAGCTTGTCAACAATCTGGTCAATCGTCTGCTGTTTGATTTCTCTGCCACAGACAGGACAATGCGGAATGCCGATTCTTGCGTACAAAAGACGGAGATAATCATATATTTCGGTTACTGTGCCAACTGTGGAACGTGGATTTTTTGAAGTTGTTTTCTGGTCAATTGAAATTGCCGGTGAAAGCCCTTCAATACTGTCAACATCCGGTTTTTCCATCTGTCCGAGAAACATTCTCGCATAGGAAGAAAGACTTTCCATATACCTTCTCTGTCCGTCTGCATAAATAGTATCAAAAGCAAGGGAGGATTTGCCCGAGCCTGAAAGACCTGTCATAACTATAAGCTTATTTCTGGGAAGCTCAAGGTCTATGTTTTTTAAATTATGTTCTCTTGCACCTTTGATAATAATTTTATCTGTCATCTGGATTTACCCTCTAATTCCTTTATTTTATCTCTTAAATACGCTGCATGCTCAAACTCAAGCATTTTTGCAGCCTCCTTCATTTCAGCAGTAAGCTTTGTGATAAGCTCTGCCTTCTGTGCTTTGGTAAGCTTCTTTCCTGTATTCTTTTCAACAGTTTCCTTTGATGAAATTTCAAGAACCTTTCTTATTTCCTTGGTAATTGTTTTCGGAACAATACCATGCTCCTTATTGTAAGCCATCTGTATACTGCGTCGGCGTTCCGTTTCCTCAATGGCTCTTTCCATAGATTTTGTCACAGAATCTGCATACATTATAACCTGTCCGTTGGCATTTCTTGCCGCTCTGCCTATGGTCTGTACAAGTGAGGTTTCACTTCTCAAAAAACCTTCCTTATCCGCATCAAGTATGGCAACAAGGGAAACTTCCGGAATATCCAGCCCCTCACGAAGCAGATTTATTCCTACAAGTACATCGAACTCACCTTCACGCAGGTCTCTTATAATCTCCATTCGTTCAATGGTATCAACGTCATGATGAAGGTATCTTACCTTTATTCCCGCATTGTCAAGAAAGTCGGTTAAATCCTCTGCCATTTTCTTTGTAAGAGTTGTTACAAGGACTCTTTCTTTTTTTTCAATACGAAGATTAATCTCTGAAATAAGGTCTTCAACCTGTCCTTCAACAGGCTTTACTATAATTTCAGGGTCAACAAGTCCTGTCGGACGAATTACCTGTTCAACTGTCTGTTTCGACTTTTCAGTTTCAAATTTACCGGGAGTTGCGCTTACAAAAACCACCTGATTTACATGCTCGTAAAACTCGTCAAAATTAAGCGGTCTGTTGTCAAATGCACTTGGCAGTCTGAAGCCATAATCAACAAGCGTTGTTTTTCGTGCCCTGTCTCCTGCATACATTGCACCTACCTGCGGTACAGTAACATGGCTTTCATCAATTATAAGGAGAAAATCATCTGGAAAATGGTCAAGGAGAGTCATAGGAGTACTTCCCGGCGGACGTCCCGACAAAATTCTCGAATAGTTCTCTATTCCACTGCAAAAACCGATTTCCTGAAGCATTTCCATGTCATAATGAGTACGCTGGGCAATGCGCTGGGCTTCAATAAGCTTGTTTTCAGACTGAAAGAATTCTATTCTTTCCGCAAGCTCCCTGTCAATTTCCTTTATAGCGTCATCCATTTTGTCACCACTGACAATATAATGGCTTGCCGGAAAAACTGCCGCATGCTTCAAAGTTGCAAGTACTTCCCCTGTAAGTACGTTTATTTCACTTATACGGTCAATCTCATCACCGAAAAACTCAACCCTTATAGCTTTTTCATTGGAGGAAGCAGGAAATATTTCAACAACATCTCCCCTTACTCTGAATTTATTTCTGACAAAATTTATATCATTTCTTTCATACTGTATAGCAACAAGTTCATTAAGCAGTTCATCCCTTGACTTTTCCATACCCTCTCTGACTGACACAACCATGGAGCGGTAATCGTCAGGACTACCGAGAGAATAAATACAGGATACACTCGATACAATAATAACATCGTTTCTTTCGGTAAGGGCTGTTGTTGCCGAATGTCTCATTTTATCAATCTCGTCATTTATAGACGAATCCTTTTCTATAAATGTATCCGTACCCGGAATATACGCTTCAGGCTGATAATAATCGTAGTATGATACAAAATATTCAACTGCATTATTCGGGAAAAACTCCTTGAATTCAGAACAAAGCTGTGCCGCTAAAATTTTATTATGCGCAAGTACAAGTGTAGGCTTATTTACATTTGCTATAATATTTGCCATTGTAAAGGTTTTTCCCGAGCCTGTTACACCAAGCAATGTCTGTTCACGCAGTCCCCTGTTTATTCCATCTGTAAGCTTTTCTATCGCCTGCGGCTGGTCGCCGGAGGGTTTATAATCTGTTACAAGCTCAAAATTACGATGTTTCATATATTCTCCTTTATTCAGATGTACGAGATATTATTTTAATAAACTGAATGCTCCAACACTTTTCAGCGATGTTGCCTGTCCCTTCGCAACAACAATATGATCAATCAGATTTATTCCTACCATCCTTAATTTTTTGTAAATTTCGGTAGTGTGTCTTATATCGTCATCGGAAGGCAATGAATCACCATTGGGATGATTATGAGCCATAATAATACTCTCGGAATTATTCATATATGTAAATTTGACAAGCGTTCTTATATCAACTTTTACTGAACCCGGTGTACCCTCTGCAATAGTTTCACAGCATATTAACCTTAATCGGTCGTCAACACAAGCAATTTTTATTTTTTCATTTACATCACCTATAAACTGTGTACTGAAAAAATTACAAACAGCTTCGGTACTGTCCATACAAACGTGAATATTTTCAGATAACATATACTCCTTGGCCATTTCAGGAACAAGCTTTAAAAATACAGCAGTCGATTCACTTATTCCATCGACCTCCATAAGCTGCTCGTAGGTAGCATCAAATACACCTCCGATACTTTTGAATCTGTTTAATAGATTATGTGCAATAGGATTTGTATCTTTCATAGGTATTGCGTAAAAAAGAAGAAGTTCAAGCTTTTCATGATCTGCAAAGGCTGTAAATCCTGTTTTCATAAACTTTTGACGTATTCTTTGTCTGTGTCCTTTATGAATATTTTCTGCCATAAATTCTCCTTTCTTGTTATCTGTGATTTTTTCATTACTTATAGTATAATCCTTTTTTTAAAAAAATAAAAGAGTTTTTTTAAAAAAACATAGAAATTGCTTTTTTGTGTTTATTTTTATAAAAAAATATGTTATAATATACCAAAAAGATATGTAAGGACTTATCATCAATGAAAGAATTTATAATTAACAAAAATGACAGCGGGCAGCGACTTGATAAATTCATATCAAAAGCTGTGCCAAAGCTTCCAAAATCTCTTACTTACAAATATATAAGACTTAAAAGAATAAAGCTTAACGGAAAGCGATGTGAAATTTCACAAATGCTCTGTGAAGGCGATATTATCAATCTTTATATTAATGATGAATTTTTTGAAAATCCGTCTGAAAAATCCAGAAAAACAATTAAAACCAGTACAGCCTTGCCCGATATTGTATACGAAGACGAGAACTTACTTATCGTTTACAAGCCTATAGGTATGGATGTACACCATGGTGCACAAAAGCCCGATGAAACTCTGATAGACATAATACAGGCATATTTATTTTCAAAAAAAGAATATAATCCCGATGAAGAAAACTCATTTTCTCCGGCAATATGCAACCGAATAGACAGAAATACAACCGGTCTTGTTATTGCTGCCAAAAACGCAGCAACGCTTCGTGAAATAAATGAAAGTATCCGGGCACACCGAATCGAAAAAGAATACCTTTGTATATGTTCAGGAAGCCTTCCTGACAAGCATTCTGTCGAAACGGCATATCATCGCAAGGGAAAGCATAACAGCGTCGAAATTTCCGGAAAACCCGCCAATGATTTTAAAAGGATAATTACTGAATATACAGTTCTTGAAAAGAAGAATGGCTTTATGCTTGTAAAGGTAAACCTTATTACAGGAAAAACGCATCAGATTCGTGCTCACCTTTCCTTTCTTGGTGCACCTCTCCTTGGTGACGGAAAATACGGAAATGTGAAAATCAATAAGCAGAATCAAATTTTTACCCAACAGCTTTGTGCTTACAGTTTACAATTTAATTTTGATGAAGAAAGTAATCTTAAATATTTAAACAATCGAAAATTCACAGCTCCTAAAACAGGATTCAGACTTCATTTATTTGATAAATAATAATTAATGAACCGACCTACCAATCGTTAGATTTTTATTCTAACTTTTGGAGGTCGGTTCAAAAATTACGGACTCATTTTGTAAATAAATTATTCTACTTTTAAAACCGCTTGAATAATCGGTTATTTTCGTTTTGCAAGGTATCTTGCAATTGCCGCTGCATCAGCAACAGTCACCTTTCCGTCACTGTTATAATCGGCATATGGATTAGCTTCTACATCAATTGTTTCACGCTTTGCAAGTGTTCTTGCAATAAATGCAGCGTCGCTTACTGTAAGCTTTCCATCGTTGTTTGCGTCACCTATCGTACGTTCTTCTGACGGTTCTTCTGCATTTTCAATTAAATCAAAAGCATAACCGTATTTTTCGGCATAAGCCTGTGCTGTTGAATCAGCATGTCCGTAGATTGTGCCGTTAAAATAATATCCAGAATCTGCATCATAACAATTTGAGATTGTATCTGCATAATCAGCAATCTCGCATTCAGAATTTTCAATTATTATACTTTTAAGATTGCAGCAGCTCCAAAACGAATATTCTGCTATATTTGTTACACTTTCTGGAATTTTTATGCTTGTAAGATTATCACAGGAATAGAAAAGGCAGGATTCAATATTTGTAATACTGTCAGGTATTTCTATAGTTTTAAGGCTGTCACACCCCCAGAAAGCTCTTTGTCCTATGCTCGTTACACCTTCAGGTATTGTTATATTTTCAAGATTTACACAATCATAAAATGCATATTCTCCTATATTTATTAAATCCTCTGGAATTGATATGCTTTCAAGTCTTATGCAATCATAAAATGCGTAATTACTTATTCTTGTAACACTGTCAGGAATTGTTACGTTTGTGAGATTATGGCAACTTTCAAAAATATAATCTCCCATATTTATAACATTTTTACCTATCGTTATATCTGAAAGTTCATCACAGCTAGAAAAAGCACTGTTTCCAATACTTATAACACTATCAGGGATAGTTATGCTTGTGATATTGTCACAATTATTAAATGCAGAATCAACTATGCTTGTGACACCATCCGGAATAATAACATCTCCTGTACATGTTAAACCATCAATAAGGATATTATTTACTATAACAAGTGGATTTTCAGCTTGCTTTGCATTGAGCCACGCTGTTCCGCCAAATGGATTTGATTCAATATTTTCAATACTTTCGGGGAGTATTATGCTTGCAAGATTTTCACAATCACTGAATGCATCATCACCTATGCTTGTAACACTGTTAGGAATTATTATTTCTGACAAATTTGTACAACAGTAAAATGCAAAATCTTCTATAGTTGTAACAGTATCAGGAATTATGTATGATTCATCTGTTTTCCCACATGGATATTGAAGTAATTTTGTTTGCTCTTTATTAAATAATATTCCATCAATACTGCTGTAATTAGGATTATTTTCCGATACATTGATGTTTTCAATACTGTTACAATCATTAATAGTATTTACATCTATGTTTATTATACTATCAGGAATATTTACAATTTTAAGATTGTCACAGTCACTGATTGTGTTTGCGGACAGACTTGTTATACTATCGGGAATTGTTATAGATTCAAGAAGATGGCAGAATCTTAATGCATTCATTCTTATGGTTTTAACAGACAATCCATCAATTTCACTCGGAATATCTATTTCTGTTGCCAATTCATTACAATTGGTTATTTCAATATAGTCATATACTCCGTCCTCATCCTCATCAACCTTCTGATAATAAAGATAATCCCCATACTGAATTTCTTCTCCATAGCTTTCGGCATCAGCTTTCAAAAGCGTATAATCTGAAATACAGACATTTGAAACGCAAAGAATTGCAGCTGCTGCAATTCCAATAAATCTTTTTGCTTGTCTCATAAAAAACCTCCCATAAATTATATATACATTATATACCAAAGTTATAATTATGTCAATAATTATTTATCAAGGAAAATATCCGCTTAAAAGCAGATATCAGACTTTTAAAAAAACAATTTATATTTACCAGCGTGACGCTGGACCCATATTGCGGTTTATTTCACTTACAAATAAAAATAAACTCCGCATATTTTATTAAGAATATATATTTATATTTAGTTTTCAAACTTTCTGTTCATTT
>SVNU01000053.1 GCA_015066715.1 Ruminococcus sp.
CTAAATCAACAGGATAATCCTTTACACCTCTGAGGTTGCCGCCCCACCAGCCGGGGTAATACGGTGGGTCAGTTTTTGAGTCGGGCTGTCCCCATGTATACTTGTTTTCGTCCTTTACATGCTGTTCAACGCCCTCGATAAGAATGAGTGCATTAGGGTTTACATCAAGGATAGCATTTGCACATCTGGTTGAAGCGTATGCCCAGTTGTTTTCGTCTTTTGAGCCGTCCCACTTTGCAGCTGCACTGCCTTCCTGACCTTTGCCATGAGGTTCGTTTTTGAGGTCGTATGCTAAAAGTGTATCATCATTTTTGTACTTGTCAGCAAGCCACACAAGTGATTCAATCCAAAGGTCAGTTGTAACCATAGTGCCGTCTGTAGTTTCCTTGCCGTACCACAGCGGATAGTTATGTCCTGAATTGTCTGTATGTGGACTATGAATATCAATAAATGCTTTAAGTCCATACTTTTTGCATTTATTCATTATAACATCAAATATCTGCATACTGTCTTTAAGACTTCCGTCCGCATTACAGAAATCAGCATTAATAGTGTAGGCAGGGTCAATGTTTGCCTGAACACTTGAAACAGGATTTGGTTTTCCGTTCATCCATGAAATCAAAAGCTCAGATGAAATAGGGAAGCGGATAATATTAATGCCATGGTCAGCAATTGATTCAAGGGCATCATCTACATCTACGCTCCATAAATAATGCGGAGCAGCTTCGCCGCAGTTAAGACCAAACCAGTTGGCACCTGTCAGCCATACCTGATTACCTTGTGAATCGTAAAGTCGGCTTCCTACTGCATGAAGCCAGTCGTCATTGTTTGTATCAGCGGCTGTAACAGTTCCGGCAAAGGTAGATGCTACACCCGAAACGGCAACTGCAAGAAGTGTTGCTGTTGCTATAAGTTTTTTTCGCAGTTTCATATATACCTCCTCTATACTATATATAGTATAATTAATATGCTTGAATTCAAAATATACCTGTTTTAAGGCATTACCTTTATTATAAACTATAATCTAAAACTTGTCAATAATATTGATATATTTTTGGGCAAAATATAGATTGTTTTTTTATAAAAAAGCATATAATTTATCTGAAGTTTATTTTACACATTTGCCGCATGGAGTAAGACCTTTTTCAAGTGCTTCTTTCAGGGTACATTCGTAATATGTTCCTTTTCCGCAGGGGTTTGAGTAATGGTAACGTTTTCCGCTTTTTGTGTAATATACGGTATTGGTTTTGTTGGTTTCAGTAACATGGGTTGTATCGTCTTTTTCAGAAAACTGCACCGCCTGTGATGTAACAGCGGAAGATGCAGCTTCTTCTGTTACAAGTGTGATTTTAACAGTGTCTGTATAGCTTTTATAATTACTGCACCCCGAAAAAAGCGTAGCAAGCAAAAATAAGATTATATATGTATAATTTCTTTTGGTCATGTCAAATGTGTCCTTACAATAGCTGTCAGATTATTTTTGTGTAAAAATAAAAAATCAGACCTACTAAGTAAGTCTGATTTGTTGGTTGGGGTGGTAGGATTTGAACCCACGGAATGGAGGAGTCAGAGTCCTCTGCCTTACCACTTGGCGACACCCCAGTGTTTGTTTTGTTTAGTACTCTCAAGTACAAATATATTATATCACAATAATTTCCGTTTGTCAACACTTTTTTGAAAATTTTTCAAAAAATTTTTTTTGTATTGAATTATTGGAAATTTTGATATATAATAATAGTATTGATTTATTTAGAGGAGGCGAACATATTGAAGAAGCTTTACTTTATTTTCAATCTTCAGTCAGGCAAAGCAAAAATATCTGCAAAGCTTGGAATGATTATTGATATTTTTACAAAGTCGGGTTATGAGGTTACAACCCGTCCGACACAGGAAAAGCTTGATGCGGCTGATTCGGCAGAATATGCCTGTAAAAACGGATTTGACATGATTTTATGTTCGGGTGGCGACGGAACATTAAACGAAGTCATTCAGGGAATAATGAAATGTGATAAAAGGCTTCCGATAGGTTACCTTCCTGCAGGATCTACAAATGATTTTGCCAAGGGTATGGAAATATCAACAAATATTGAAGAAGCAGTAGAGGATATAGTCAGTGGAATTCCTTCGCTTTGTGATATAGGTTCGTTTAACGGCAGAAAATATTTTACTTACATTGCAGCATTCGGAGCGTTTACGGATGTTACCTATGAAACTCCGCAGCTTGTCAAAAATCTGCTGGGTCATGTTGCCTATATTCTGAATGGTCTTACACGGCTTAATAAGATAAAGTCTTATCATATGAAGATTACATTTGATGAACAGGAGATTGAAGATAATTATATTTTTGGTATGGTTACAAATTCATCATCAATAGCAGGGCTTTTATCCCTCAACGATTTTCTTTATGATGACGGACT
The DNA here is from genome assembly GCA_015066715.1 of Ruminococcus sp. Taxonomy (GTDB): domain Bacteria; phylum Bacillota; class Clostridia; order Oscillospirales; family Ruminococcaceae; genus Porcipelethomonas. Next base: position 2,418 of record SVNU01000053.1, read on the forward strand.
TTATGAGGTTACCCTTATTAAAACCCCAAGTAACATGATTGATCTTCAGCGTATTATTCATTCCCTTTTAAATCTTGATATTGACCTTGATACACGGTATATCAAGTCCTTTAGAACATCAAAAATAAAATTTGAATGTGATGAGGAAATAAGCTGGACGCTGGACGGTGAATTCGGCGGTACATGTAAATGTGCGGAAATTGAAAATGTAAAACAAGCAGTGCAGTTTATAACTAAAAAGGCAGAAGAAAACGACGGCAATTAAGCCGTCGTTTCTGTTGTCCGGAGGATTAGTATAAAATGGCATTAAAAGTAAGATTCTATTACTTTTGCGGCATTGGCAGGAGGATAATGCCAGCTTGAAATGTGATTATCCTTTACGAAATATCTGAGCGGGGATGGTTTGTAATGTGCCGAAAAAATATCGACAATAATAAGCTTGATTTTCATTTTTTCAGGAATAATGGCTTTTATGTAAACGCTTGCATGCTGACCTATCTGTGCATCCTTTCCGATTTCTGCAAGCCCGGCAAGGTTTGGCGTAAGCTCAATAAAGATACCGTAGTCCTCAACAGAGCGCACAATACCCGAAACTGTCTGTCCTGTTTTGAACATTGCCGCATTTTCTTCCCATGTACCAAGAAGCTCCTTGTGAGAAAGCCATACCCTGTCATCATCCACAGCCTTGATAATAACCCGTATATCCTGACCGGCGGTAAATCTGTCTGACGGGTGTGAAATTCTCGATACTGAAACAGCGTCAATCGGAATCAGGGACGGGATTCCGCAGCCTATGTCAACAAAACAGCCGAACTGTTCAAGATGTGTCACCCTTGCCGGAATAATATCTCCGGGGGACAGCTTTTCTATAAAGTTTTTTCTGCATTCCTCCTGAACTGCCCTTCTTGACAGGATTGCGGTTTCACAGCCGTTTTTATCAGTATTTATGGAAATCACTTTAAAGCATACCGGCTTGTTGACCTTTGAAATAAGTGCAATGTCCCGTGTTTTTCCGTTGTCTATTCCAACAGCACCTTCAATTTTTGGAATTATTCCTTTCATACATGGCAAATCTACTATTATATTGTGTTCATTGTCGCATAGTGACGCACGGCACTCTAAAATTTTTCCCGCCGCCATTGCTTCATGAAGTCCGGAAACGGTTGAAATAAGCCTTGTATTTTCGGGAGTTCCTATAAGAGAGCCTTCCGGCAGATATTTTTTCATTTTTCCTTGCCTTTCCGATTCGTTGAATCTGTTGATTTCTGATTTGCAAAGCCTTGACTTTGCGTTTATGATTTATTTATATGACAGGCTTTTGGAAAATATGCTTTTCTCCAAATGGCAATAATTCTCTCAAAAATATTATTTTGCTGTTTTTTATTGACATTATTTTAACTCTGGTGTATAATGGAAATGTAATTAATTTTATAGGAGGTTTTTTAATGAAATTTGCAAAAAGAATTACAAGCATTGCAGTAGCGGCGGCAACTGCAGTGTCCTTGTGCAGCGGACAAATGTTTTTCGGGGGGGGGTAACCTAAATGACAATGTATATGCCGATAGTTCTTCATTGAGATTGGCAACTACATCGGCGAACAGTTCGGGTGATGTGGCTGTTATATATGAAGGTGACTCGGCATTTCAAGGTGCAAACGTAACTCTGGTATGGGGCGACCCGAATCTTTTTGTTGCAGGTTATGCCGGAAATGATTCAGTAAGTGTTATAGGTGGAGGTGGAGAGCAGGCTTATGCGTTGACGATGTTTACAAATTCAACGGACATATATAGCGGAACTCTTGCGACAATTGATTTTGCCACTTCTTCAGAGTTTTCCTTTGGCGTAAGCTATGATATTCAGCTATATATAGATACGCTTGTAACAGTTGATGGGGAATACATGGATGGGCTGACTGGAAATTCAGTGACTATAAGCGGTGTAGGATTTGTTGAGGAAGACCCTGACACGCCTGTAGATACACCCGTTTTAAGTTATACGGCTATTGATGAAGATGGTGACGGCACAGATGACTATATAGAAATAACAGATTGCGCAAGTTCGGCGGTTGAAGTTGAAATTCCTACTGAAATTGACGGACTGCCTGTTAAAAGCATAGGAGAAAGTGCGTTTTCCTATTGTCATAATTTTACAAGTATAACAATTCCTGACAGCGTAACAAGTATAGGCGATAAAGCGTTTTATGGTTGTTCATATCTTATAGATGTGACAATTTCTAATAGTGTAACAAGTATAGGAGAAAGTGCGTTTTCAGAGTGTGAAAGCCTTACAAGTATAACAATTCCCGATAGTGTAACAAGCATAGGAGAAAGTGCATTTTCTGGTTGTTCAAGTCTTACAGATATAACAATTCCTAATAGTGTAACAAGTGTAGAAGATTATGCGTTTTCTGGTTGTTCAAGTCTTACAGATATAACAATTCCTGATAGTGTAACAAGCATAGGATATAGTGCATTTGCTGGTTGTGACAGTCTTACAAATGTAATAATCCCCGATAGTGTAACAAGTATAGGAGAAAATGCGTTTGGGTCTTGCTACCACCTTACAAGTGTAATAATCCCTGACAGTGTAACCAGTATAGAAGATTATGTGTTTTCAAACTGCCGAGATCTTGAAAGTATAACAATTCCCGATAGTGTAACAAGCATAGGAAATGGTGCGTTTGGGTATTGTCATAGCCTTGAAAGTATAATAATCCCTGACGGTGTAACAAGTATAGGATATGGTGCATTTGAAAACTGCACAATCCTTACAGAAATCAATGTAACTGAAAATAATGCTTTTTACAGCAGTATAGACGGAGTGTTGTTTAATAAAGAACAAACCATATTAATAAGCTATCCTTCCGGAAAAACAGATAAATCATATGTAATTCCTGATAGTGTAACAAGCATAGGAGATAGTGCTTTTTCCGGTTGTTCAAATCTTACAGATATAACAATTCCTAATAGTGTAACAAGTATAGGATATAGTGCTTTTAATTATTGTGAAAGCCTTACAAGTATAACAATTCCCGATAGTGTAACAAGCATAGGAGAGTGTGCATTTTATGGTTGTTCAAGTCTTACAGATATAACAATTCCTAATAGTGTAATAAGTATAGGAGATAGTGCTTTTTCCATTTGTTCAAGTCTTACAGATATAACAATTCCTAATAGTGTAACAAGTATAGGAAATAGTGCTTTTTATTATTGTGAAAGCCTTACAAGTATAACAATTCCCGATAGTGTAACAAGCATAGGAGATAGTGCTTTTTCCGGTTGTTCAAGTCTTACAAGTGTAACAATTCCTGACAGTGTAATAAGTATTGGCGAATTTGCATTTGGAAAGTGTACAAGTCTTACAAGTATAACAATTCCCGATAGTGTAACAAGTATAGGATATAGTGCTTTTTATTATTGTGAAAGCCTTGCAAGTGTAACAATTCCTGATAGTATGACAAGTGTAGAAGATTTTACGTTTGCTGATTGTTCAAGTCTTACAGATATAACAATCCCTGATAGTGTAACAAGTATAGGATATGGTGCGTTTTGTGGATGTACATCTCTTGAAAGCATAACAATTGAAAATCCTGAATGTGAAATTTGGGATACGGCTAATACAATTTCAAATGGATATAACGAAGAAAATGAAGAAGATTATTTCAACGGCACAATCTACGGCTATGAAGATTCAACAGCACAGGCTTATGCAGAAAAATACGGATATGCCTTTGACCTGATTGGAAATGAACCTGCACAGACAACACCTGCTGTTACAACAGCAGTTACAACTACCACAAAAACCATAATTACAACAGCGGCAAAAACAACAGCAGACGAAACAACAAACATCCCATCAGCTACAACAAACAGTGCGGCTGATACAACAGGCACTACAGCGGCAACAACTGTTACAACAGCGTCCACTACTACTGCAACAGGCACAACACGCCCACTCGGTGACGCTAACAATGACGGAAAGCTGACTGTCAGCGACGCTGCATTTATCGCAAGAACACTTGCAAAGCGTGAAACAATTGATGTTGAAGTAAATCCATACGCTGATTATAATCAGGACGGTAAGGTAACTGTAGCCGATGCGGCGGCAATTGCAAGGTATCTTGCAAAGAAAAAATAAATAAACATAAAAGGCGGTCAATGACCGCCTTTTATAGTTTATAGAATGTTAAATTTATATTTTTCTTTCTAATCTTGTTATTAACTTTCTTTGCTTGTGCAAAGAAAGTTACAAAGAAAGCACATAAACTTTTTTCTTTTCTTCGAAACAGAAAAAAGTTTAATCAAAAAAGAAAAAATTCCTTACATGAATTTGTTGCTTAAATAATAATGTTTCCCTGTACCTGTCAACTTCATAATTGCAAAGTTAAAAGTCCATTTGCAGATGGTTGCAATTAAAATAGAATTTGCAGGTTTTCTCAAAATAAAAGCTATAAAAACATGGGTGGAATATGTTTGAAGTTGACTTTTAATTATGAGTTTGCTTATTATCAGTCAGACACTGCCTTTTACGGGGAAACAGTCTGAATTCATCCACAGTTTTAAGTATTATTTTCTTTGTTCAAACTTTCTTTTTATAAGAAAGTTTGTGCATTCTTTGAGCTGTTTTATCATTAGCACAAGCGCAGCGAAGTGATAATGAATAAAAACAGCCATGCACAGCATTGTTACTTTTCTTGTGCAAGCAAGAAAAGTAAGGGATATAAACAGAAAGATAAATATAAATTTAACTTTACCACCTGATAATTTGCTAAAAAACTCTCCACTATTTTGTGTGTTTTTAATAAATCAAACAAAAACTATTGACACTTAAAACAAAAATATGATATATTTAAAATATCTTTTATATAGGGGGAACATAGATATGAAGCTTAAAAAAATTGTATCTGCAATTACTTCGGCTGTTTTGATTATGACAGCTTCTGTTACATCTTTAACAACTGTAAATTCAGCTGATGACGGTGTAATGCGTGACATTACAACTATGGAGCTTGTCCGTGACATGGGCGTTGGTATCAATCTCGGCAATACAATGGAATCATGCGGTGATTGGATTGCACAGTGGGGCGCTGGTGGCTATGCCGCTGGTACAGTTGAATCCTACGAAACAGCATGGGGCAGTCCGGTTATTACCAAGGACGTTATTGATGGTTATGCCTCTGAAGGCTTCGGCGTTGTAAGAATTCCTGTGGCATGGTCAAATCTCATGGGAGACAACTACCAGATTAATGATGAATATTTCGCAAGAGTAAAACAACTCGTTGACTGGGTTATTGATGCAGATATGTACGCTGTCATCAATATCCACTATGACAGTGGATGGATGAATAATCTTCCGACAGATCCTGATGGCTGCAAGAACCGTTTCAAGGTAATGTGGGAGCAGATTGCCGACTACTTCAAGAATTATAGCGACTATCTCATGTTTGAATCACAGAATGAGGAACTCGGATGGGATTCAGTCTGGAATCAGTGGAGCGGAACTGCTGAACAGAAAGCACAGTCTTACGCATATGTAAATGAAGTAAATCAGCTTTTTGTTGATACAGTAAGAGCTTCCGGTGGAAACAATGATAAGCGTCACCTTCTTATTTCGGGTTATAAAACAGATATAACACTTACATGCGATTCGTTATTTGAAATGCCTGACGACCCTGCAAACAGATGTGCCGTTTCGGTTCATTACTATACACCAGCAGGCTTTGCTATTCTTGAAACTGATGCAGACTGGGCTGAATGCCGTGAAACATGGGGGACAGATGCAGACTTTGCTGAGCTTGAAAGTAATATGGAGCTTATGAAAACAACATATATCGACAAAGGTATTCCTGTTATTATCGGCGAATATGGCTGTCCAAAGGACTTAAAGGATTCTGATGGTAATGTTATAGGTCAGAAAGACTCTGATTCTGTACGCCTTTTCCTTTCATCCGTTTGCCGTGAAGCATATGAAAGACAGCTTTGTCCTGTTCTCTGGGATATTACCGGTCTTCACTATGACCGTACAAGCTGCAAGCTTATTGATCAGGAATTAAAGGCTCTGTATAATGAAATTGCTGCATCCGGTTCAGAGGAACCAACTGAACCAACCGAACCGACAACTACTACAGCAGTCACAACCACCACAACTACTGCTTCAATTACTACAACAACTACTTCCGAAATAACTTCTGTAACAACATCCCAGGCAACAACTGAAACCACAGAAACTTCAAAGACTACAGAAACATCTGCTGATATTACAACTGTTACAACTTCATCTGAAACAACAACATCTGAAACAACAACATCTGAAACAACAACTGTAACAAGCACAGAGGTTGTTACAATAACAAGCATTTCCGAAACAGAACCGACAACAGAACCTGTTTTACCGTTAATGGGTGACGCAAATGATGACGGCGTTCTTACCGTTGCTGATATTGTTTTGCTGAATAAATATCTGCTGGGCAAAGAGGTTCTTACCGAAACAATATACACAAATACTGATATGAACAGTGACAGCAAAATTAACATCTTTGATGAAGTAATTCTTAAAAGGCTTCTTATTTCAATTAAATAAAATGAGGGCTTCCGTATACAAATACGGAAGCCCTCATTTTTTATATATTAAATATCGTTTCTGATAATATCATCAAGAGTTTCTCTCTTTACTACAATTCTTGACTGACCGTCCTTTACAAATATAACAGCCGGCTTTGGTACTCTGTTATAGTTTGATGACATTGAGTAGTTGTAAGCACCGGTTGCGCAAACAGCAATAATATCACCCGGCTCTGCCTCCTGAAGCGGCATGCCTTCGCCTACCAGGTCACCGCTTTCACAGCATTTACCCGCAATAGTAACAGTAGTGTTCTTTGGCTTGTCAGCCTTGTTGGCAACAAGAGCGTCATATTCCGACTTATAAAGTGCGTAACGTGGGTTATCAGTCATACCGCCGTCAACCGACACATAAGTTCTGATGTTTGGAATATTCTTTACACCGCCGCAGGTATAAAGTGTAATACCGGCAGGACCTGTCATTGAACGTCCCGGTTCAATAAGTATGAACGGAAGCTTTATACCAAGACTTTCACAGCTTTCCTTAACAGCAACAGATACCTTTTCCATATAATTTTCGTATGGTACAGGGTCATCCTTCTGAGTATACATGATACCGAATCCACCGCCAAGGTTGAGTTCTGAAATTTCATGACCTGTATCACTCTTGATGTCGGCAATAAATCTGAGCATTACCTGTGCCGCTTCAACAAATGGTGCAATATCAAAAATCTGCGAACCGATGTGGCAGTGAAGACCCTTTAAGTTTACGTTCGGGCAATCAAGTGCCTGCTTTACAGCCTGCATAGCTTCGCCTGTTTCAAGTGCAAATCCGAACTTACTGTCAATCTGACCTGTTCTTACAAAGTCATGGGTATGAGCATCTATACCCGGCTTGATTCTGAACATGATATTTGCTTTTACGCCCTTCTTTTCTGCGATTTTATCAAGTCTTTCAAGCTCATAAATGTTGTCAACAATTATTCTTCCAACCTTTAATTCAACAGCATATTCAAGCTCTTCATCAGTTTTGTTGTTGCCATGGAAACAGATTTTGCTGAAATCTGCACCTGCCATGTGTGCAGTATAAAGCTCTCCGATTGAAACAACATCAAGACCGATTCCCTCATCCATCATGACTCTGCAGATTTCCTTACAGCAAAACGCCTTGCTTGCATAGCATACAAGACCATTCCCGCCATAAAATTTGTCAATACTGTCCTTATAGCTTTTTGCGTGCTTTCTTATCAGGTTTTCGTCCATAACATAAAGGGGCGTTCCGTACTGCTTTGCAAGCTCAACAGTATCAATGCCCCCTGCTGTCAGGTGACCGCTTTCATTAATTCCAAGATTTTCAGATACTAACATATTAAAACTTCCTTTCATTCACAAGCCTCTGACTGTTCATCATCAGCTGCAATTTCCTCTATAATATTTCTTACTTCCTCAACACCCTCAAAAGTCTGGGATGAAAAAGGGATAACATGGATTTCATCAAAGCATGGAATTTCGGTTTTGAATTTTTCCATTCGCTCCAGCCTTGCCATCTTTTTAAGCTTGTCAGCCTTTGTAAGAATAATGACAAAGGGAAGCTCTGCTTCTATAAGATAATTTATCATATGAATATCATCTGCCGATGGCGGGTGACGCATATCTATAAGCTGAAAAATCAGTCTTATATCTCTGTCAGAATTGAGGTATCCCTCAATAAGCTCTGACCAGCGTCTTTTTTCCGATTTGGCAATTTTTGCATACCCATAACCGGGCAGATCCACAAAGTAAACATTCTCAAGACCATAGAAATTTATTGTTGCGGTCTTGCCCGGAACCGAGCTTACTCGTGCAAGATTTTTACGATTGAAAATTTTATTTATAAGTGTGGATTTTCCGACGTTTGAACGTCCGGCAAATGCAATTTCAATCCTTTCGCAGGGCGGTATCTGTGAAAATGTACCGTAAGCCGCCGAAAACTCTGCTTTATTATAATTCATCGGCTCCTCCTTTGATTTTTATTTAGTTTTTAACAAGTGCATTGTCAAGGACATCCTCAAGCCTTGAGGCAAGAATAAATTCTGTTGCTGCCTTAACTGCATCGTCAACCTCATCAAGATCGCCCTTGTTGGCATTCGGAATTATAACCGTTGAAATATCTGCCTTATACGCCGCCATGGTTTTTTCACGAAGTCCCCCGATAGGAAGAACCTTTCCGTGAAGTGTAATTTCACCTGTCATGGCAACGTCCGACCTTACAGGAATTCCCGAAAGGGCAGAAACAAGTGCTGTTGTCATTGTAACACCTGCCGAAGGACCATCCTTTGGAACAGCACCCTCGGGGGCATGAATATGAATATCCTTTGTCTTGTAGAAATCCTCCGGAATATTGTACTTTGAAGCAACGCTTCTTGTATAAGTAACGGCAAGCTTTGCACTTTCCTTCATGACATCGCCAAGAGAGCCGGTTGTTTCAATTTCGCCCTTACCATCAAGTACAAGAACCTCAAGCGGCATAAGCACACCGCCTACCGATGTCCATGCAAGTCCGTTTACGACACCAACTTCGTCCTTGCCCGACTTTTCATCATCAAGATATTTTTTTGTGCCAAGATAGCTTTCAAGGTTTTTCTTGCTGTAGCTTACCTTTACGCTGTCTCCGGAAACAATTTCCTTTGCGGCTTTTCTGCAAAGGGAGGCAATGGTTCTTTCAAGGTTTCGTACGCCTGCTTCCTTTGTGTAGTAGTCTATAACATCATAAATTGCAGTGTCATTTATTTTCATCTGGGAAGCTTTCAGACCATGCTTTTTGAGTTGCTTTGGAATCAGATGATTCTTTGCGATATGGAACTTTTCTTCCCTTGTATAACTCGAAAGCTCAATAAGCTCCATTCTGTCAAGCAAAGGCTTTGGTATGGTATCTGTTGTATTTGCCGTTGTAATAAACATAACCTTGCTCAAATCAAACGGAAGCTCTATATAGTGGTCACGGAATTCCTTATTCTGTTCACCATCCAGAACCTCAAGCATTGCAGAGGCGGGATCTCCTTTATAATCATTGCCCATTTTATCAATTTCATCAAACAATATGAGAGGATTTGAGGTTTTGACATTTTTCATTGCAGTAATAATTCTGCCCGGCATTGCACCTACATATGTCTTTCTGTGACCTCTTATATCCGATTCATCCCTGACGCCGCCGAGAGAAACTCTAACATACTCTCTGCCAAGCGCTTTTGCAACGGAACGTCCGATAGATGTTTTACCGACACCCGGCGGACCGACAAGGCAAAGAATCTGTCCGGTAACTTCCGGCATCATCGCATGAACAGCAATGCTTTCAAGAATACGTTCCTTTACCTTTTTCATTCCGTAATGATCCTTGTCAAGAATTTTTGCAGCCTTTTTAACATCAACCTTGGTTTTGGTTTTTTTATTCCACGGAAGCTCAAGAACTGTGTCAAGATAATTTCTTATAACAAAGGATTCCTGTGAAGATGACGGCATTTTAAGAAGCCTTTCCGCTTCCTTTATAAGCTTTGCGCTGATTTCTTCGGAGAGATTAAGCTCGTAGATTTTGTCAATATACTCATAGGCTTCATCCTGAGAATCGTCATCACCCAGCTGGGCAGAAATTACTCTCATCTGTTCCCTTAAATAATAATCACGCTGATTTCTGTCAAGATTGCTTCTTACCTCGTCATGTATTTCCTTTTCAACCTCAAGGATTTCCACTTCATGTACTAAATTTGCAAAAAGCATTCCAAGCTTTGTGAGAACATTGGATTCCTCCAGAAGCATCTGCTTGTCTTCAACTTCCAGATTGAGATTGTAAGCTATATTTTCAAACAGCTTGCACGGGTCATTCTGGGACAGTACAGCGTTTACATGCTCACGAGGCATTTTAGGAACAAGCTCGCTGTATCTTTCAAATACTGTTTTAAGTGAACGTATAATAGCTTCAAGCTCAACAGGGTCGGATTTTGCACGGCTGTAATCAGGCAGCTTTTTTACAGAGCATTTTATCATACCGTCTTCCATAAAGACTTTTTTTATTTTTGCTCTGTAAAGACCTTCGACAAGTACACGTACTACATTATCAGGAGTTTTCAGAGTCTGTCTGATTTCTGCAACAACGCCTATCTGATAAAGGTCGTTCTCCTGCGGTTCATCCACATAAGAATCCTTTTGCGCTGTAAGGAAAATAAATCTGTCACCCTTAACAGACTCTTTAACTGCATTTATTGAAATTTCTCTTGCAACATCAAAATGCATTACAAATCTCGGAAAGCAAACAATGCCCCTCATTGCAACTGCCGGAAATATTATTTCATTATTCTTTTCCATATTTCATCGTGTGCCTGTTTATTAACGGCACTCTCCTTTCGTATGCTTTCAGCATACAGAATATTCAATATATATTATAGCGTATTTTATCGTTTTTTGCAAGTATATTGTAAATGTAATTTTCAAAACAGATATATCAGCAGTATCTGTAAAATAAATGTAGGCAATAAGCGTAAATTTATATTTTTCTTTCTGTTTATATTCATTACTTTTCTTGCTTGCACAAGAAAAGTAACAAAAGAATGCACAAACTTTCTTATAAAAAGAAAGTTTGAACAAAGAAAATTGAAGCGTCATAATTTAAAATACAATCATACTGTTTCCCATTAAAAGAACTACCATACCCGATAAAAAGCAAACTGTTGCAGATAGTCTGCATAAAACACAGTTCTCCCCGCAAATTAAGCTATAGTTTGAGAAAGCTTGAAATTTAATACTTACAAATTCTGTTTTATTGTACTCATGTATAGTTGGACTTTTAATTTTGCAATTATGAAGTTGACAGGTACAGGGAAACATTATTATTTAAGTGACAAATTTATGTAAAGAATTTTTTCTTTTTGGTCAAGCTTTTTCTGTTTCGAAGAAAAGAAAAAGCTTGTGCATTTCTTTGTAACTTTCTTTGTGCAAGCAAAGAAAGTTAATAATAAGATTAGAACGCTAAATATAAATTTATCTGCCTACGAAAATTTTACACATACATATCAGTAATGTTTCTTGACATTAATTAGATAAAATGTTAAAATAAAGATGTTGTATATTTTAAGGAAACGGAGAAAATAAAATGAACAAAACAAAGCTTTTAGGTTCGGTTATAGCAACAGCCATCGCTATGACAGGTATGTGTGCGGAAATTTCTCATAATGTTATCACGCACACAAGCGCATCCACAAACGTAAAGACTTCTGAAAGCCATTGCACAGCTGCTTCGGCAAAGGGTAAAAAGATATGAAGAAGTTCAGATTTACTGCCGTTTTATTATCGCTTGCAATAGCATCCACAGCTTCCTTCGGTGTTTCTGCCGAGCTTTCCGAGCGACAGCTTGAATGTCCTGATTATTCGCAGATAAAATCACAGGACTTTGACATTTCAGCATTTGAAGCTGCTGCAAAAGAACTTACGGAAATCGCAGAGAACCCCGACGGTGTCGCAAGTAAGGAAGTAATCAAAAAAGTACAAACGCTCATTGATGAGTATACTCACATTTATACCATTAATAATGTTTATTCCATAGAACTATATTCCGATGTAACTAACAATTCTGCATATGACAAACTTACAGAAGTTGACACAGAATATATTGAAGCGTACAACACTATAAGCGATTGCATTATAGCTTTGTACGATGCAGGCTTTGAGAATATACTGCGAGATATAAACGGTTACGATATGATAAGTATTTTCACTTATATTGATTCGCAGGAAGATTACAGTGAATCCGACAAGGAAAACGAACAGTTGCTAATTGAAATCAATGAGCTTATAAACAAATATATGAGCTATACAGAAGACGATTTCAGTGTTGAATACGGCGGCAGAACATGGGTTGCGTCAGATCTTTTTGAAGAAACTCTTTACAGTGAAGACGAACTTGCAATTATTGCTGAAAAAATCAACAGCAAGCGAAATGAAACACTTGGAAACATCTATCTTGAATTGCTAAAAAAACGTCATAGGATTGCACAGAACAGCGGTTATGAAAATTATGCCGAGTACGCATACGAAAATACTTTCATACGTGATTATTCCCTGGATAATACAGAAGAAATCTACGACATAGTAAAAGAGAAATTTTCTGAGCTGAATACATATGCATATGAGGAATCAAGCTATGCGCTTAACCGCAGCGGTATGATTGACAGGTCCTTTGATGAAATGGACATGATGAATATTATGTCTGAATTTTTAAAGAATTTTGACGAGGATTATTTTGAAAATTTCAGTCATATGAAGGAACATCATCTTTACGACATCAGCAATTCTGAAAATAAATCAGGAGATTCGTTTACAGCAAGTCTGTGCGATTACTCAGTTCCTTTCATGTTTATATCCCCTTCCGGTGATTTCAGTGATATTTCTGCCATTGCACATGAATTCGGTCATTCAAATGCAGAATACGAAATACCATCATCTGCAATATGGGCTTTATACGGCAATTCTCTCGATACCTGTGAAATGCATTCGCAGGGAATGGAAGTTATGCTCGCATCATCTGATATTTCCGTGCTTTCAAAGGATGAGAACAAGGCATTTATTAAATATACTGCTTATAATCTTATTCATTCGTTAATTCAGGGCTGTCTGTTTGATGAATTCCAGAAATATGCCTATGAACATCCGGACTGTACTCTTGATGAGCTGAATGCAGAATACAGCCGTCTGTGTACAGAATACGGTGTTGATTATTCGCCTGAAAATTACTATGAGTACGATTGGGTTGAAATAAGTCATAACTTTGATTCGCCGATGTATTATATTTCATATGCAACATCAGCCGTGTCAGTTATGGACTTATGGCTTGAAACAATGGAAAATCCAGATAACGCAAATGAAATATACAAGGATCTAGTAAATTGTGATATTTATACACCGTACATGACAACAGCTGAATACTGTGACCTCGCAACCATCTTTGATGAAGAAGCGTTAAATGAGCTTTCATATCAGCTTGCTTATTACTTTGAAAATGACGAGATTGACCCGGATTACACTCCGATGTCTGCTATGGATATTCCGTTAAATGACGATGATAACAATGAATTTGATAATATTAATGACTTTCTTGATTATCTTAACAAAGATGAGTATAAACTGAATCAGGAGGATTTTCCCGAGGACGCTAAAAAAATGTCGATAATAATGGTAGTTACCGCTTTTCTCCCGATGATTGCCGCAGGAGTTATTTGGCTTATAGGTGTTATAATAGTAATAATTGTAATCAAGCGTTCAGATAAAAAGAAACAGCAAAAAGACAATGATAACGAATTGATGTGAATATAGGGTATGCCATTTATGGCATACCCTTAGTTTTTACGAAGAAGCTTTTGCAAAAGAAAATTTATATTTTTCTTTCTGTTTATATTCTTTACTTTTCTTGCTTGCACAAGAAAAGTAACAAAAGAATGCACAAACTTTCTTATAAAAAGAAAGTTTGAACAAAGAAAATAATACTTAAAACTGTGAGTGAATTCAGACTGTTTCCCCGTAAAAGG
>SVNU01000054.1 GCA_015066715.1 Ruminococcus sp.
TTGTTCAAACTTTCTTTTTATAAGAAAGTTTGTGTGTTCTTTGGTTCGTTTCTTGCACATGCAAGAAATGAACAGAAAGTTTGAAAACTAAATATAAATATATAATCTTAATATAATATGCGGAGTTCATTTTAATTTATAAGTAAACTAAAACGCAATATGGGTCCAGCGTCACGCTGGTAAATATAAATTTATTTCCAATGCGTCAAATATAATAAATATTCATCATCAGGCATCAGCTTTCACAGCCCGTACTGTAATTCTGTTTCTGCCGTCGAGAGTACATGTAAAAAGTGTGAGGTCCCAGCTGTTGTCATCGTCATTATACATAGCCGATGCATCGTTTCCATTTATGATTTCAGTGGATGTAACCTCGTAGCTATAGACATTTCCGTCAATATCGGTAAAATAAATTTCATCTCCGCTGTTAAGCTTTGAAATTCTGCGGAAATGTGAGCTATAATTATGAGCAGCAATTATAAGGTTATCATCTGCAGCACTGCCGCTGTAACAACAGGGAGAAATATTAAGTCCTGCATAGCTCCAGCTACTCATTACAGGCAGTTCGATATCAAGCTTCGGAATGCTTATATATCCGATATAGCTGTAATTCTCCACTTGTTTTTCCAGCATTTCAGCTTCAGCAGTAGTTTTTTCTGAAAGTATGTCAGTGGTTTCCGGCAAAACTGCTTCTGTTGTTTCCTCTGAAACCACTATTTCTTTTTTTAACACTCCAAGAACCTGTGCGGCATTTTCGCCGCTTTTTTTGTCCTCGATTATATTATATAAACACAGGAACAATGCCGACAGAATCAGCACTGCTCCTGTTAAAATCAAAATAAATGAAAACTTATTTTTCATGCTTTACTCCGCTTTTTCAGTTTTATTCCTATAATAATCAAAATAATTCCGGCAGAACCCATTACAATAACAGGCCACCACAGCTGTCCTGTCTGCGGAAGCTTTTGCGGTTCAGGGATTGTTGTTACTATAGTTTCTTCAACGCCTGTAAAGGTGTTTTCTATTGCATATTTTCCATTGTCAATCTGGTAGTTTACAATATAGTCAGCCGGTACAGCAGCTTCCTTTACACGCCATTGTGAATAATCAGTTGCCTTCCAGGAATAAGTCCAGTTGTTTTCTTCGTTCAGAGTAACAGTTTCATGAAGCTCTGAATTTTTGTATATTTCAACATCAAGAGGTTCATGTGACTGCTTTGTGTCGTTCCATATTTTTTTTACGGTATTATTCATATTAATTTCAGAAAGCAGAGCATACTTGACCTTTGGATAAACTACAAGGTCAACATCTGATTTATCAGTATTTGTATTAATTTCAATAAGTGCTGCTGACGGCTGATAGAAGGTTTCTTTTATGTTGAACACATCACCGCTTACCATGTAAAGACCGGATTTAAGATTCGGAAATGTAAGATAACCCTCGTCATCAATAACGCCGCAGTTTTCGTATGGAAGATTATCAAGTATTGCATAATTTTCAAGTGTTACCGCTGCATTATTCATTACATCGGCAGATTTTTTATCAATCAGAACAGGATAATTACTGAAATCACCGTCTAAAACATAGTTGTCTCCCAGACATTTTCCCACATGATAAAGCCGCCAGTTCATACCGGTAAGAATTGTATTGCCTCTGCGGCATATAAGGGTGAGAGATCCATTTTGTGAAATGGCATGAGACGGGTATACTGCTGCGGATATAAAAAGCATAAGTGCGGCAGATATTAACGCAATAAGACGTGTATGTACAGTTTTTTTCAATTTCAGTCACCCTCCTTTTTAAAGCGTGATAATTCAACCGGTCTGTGACTTTTCTTTCGACCCCTGACTGTCCATATTGCAATCAGACCGCCCAGAAGCGGCAGAGCAATAAATGGAACAATAACCATTGAATCGACAGGAGCAGCATCAGCGGTTATATTTATATTTGATTCGTGAAATGTATCAATTCTTTTGGATCGTATAAGCAGTCTGTGAGTATTGATTCCGTATGGTGTACAGGTCATAAGAGTTACATAATCCTTGCCCGGCACAGTAAGTAGCTTGTCAATCTCGTCAGGTTCTACAATGTAAATCGTTTCGACTTCATAAGTCAGAATTTCGTCAAGAATAGTGATTGTAAAAGTGTCACCCACAACAAGCTTATCAAGCTCACTGAAAAGCTTTGCGGAAGGAAGGCCTCTGTGGGCTGAAATAACACTGTGAGTTCCTTCGCCGCCTACGGGCAGGGAAGTGCCCTGAAGATGACCTGCGGCAATGTTAAGCACTTCGTCACTTGTACTGTGATATATAACAAGCTCGGAGTTGATTGCCGGAATTGAAATATACCCCATAATTCCCGTTCCGGATATATCGAGTGTTTCATCGTAGCCCTCTACCTGTTCATAATCGGTAAACGGTCTTTGAAGGCTGTTGAGTGCCTCGTTGTATTTTTTTGCCTGGTCAAGCAGTATCTGGGTTTTTGAGTAACCCATTTCTGATACAGTCCTGTCATAGCTTGCAACTGCACGGCTCTGAACCTTTGAATTCCACCAGTCACTGATTACTGGATAAAGCATCACGGAGAGTCCAACGAACAGCAAAACTATAGGTAATACTGTAGACAATATTCGGATTTTTTTCTTGTTCATTGAACCCTCCCTAATGTCTGACGGCAGCGGATGCCGCCGTCAGAATAAATCAGGATAATTATTTTTCGTTATCGTTATTTTTCATTCTTTTTCTGACAATTATGTAAACACCAGCTGCTGCAACGAGTATACCACCACCCACATAGAATGGTGTTGTACCTATGCTACCTGTTGAAGGAAGCTCTGAACCAGCCTGATTTTTGATGTCAGCTTCAATTGTACCGGCATTTGGGCTGCATGCAAAGGATAAAGCTGTTCCGCTGAATGCAGAGCCGTCTTCTTCAGTCTGGGTTGCACTGAGAGAAGTTACGCCGTTTTCATCATGAGCTGCTTCAACCTTGAAGCAGATTGGGTCGATACCGTTGTAACCGTCAGGAATTGTTGTTTCTGTGAGCTTGTAAAGACCATCGTCAATACCATCAAAAGTAAATGTTGCATTGCCATTTATCTTTACTGCTGTCTGAACTGTCGTCCAGCTTCCGCCAACCTTCTTTTCAAGCTTGAATTCAGCACCTGCAAGTGCGGAGCTGTCAGAAGCCTTTATTTTATCGATTATAAGGTCATATGTGTAAACCTTGACGATGTTTTCAGGTGTTTTACCTGTTTTTGATAAGTCGTTTGGATTATTTGAATATTCAAGATATGCTGTATTAGGATTTCCAGTGCCGCCGATTACAGCATTGCTGCCAAGCTTTGCTGTATAGTCAACGGTAATTGTTGAGCCTGCTGTTACAGCAGCAACATTTTTAAGATTCGGGAAAACAATGTCAAAGGTGTCTGAATCGCTTGTTGAGAGATTTACGTTATAGTCAGTGCCCTTTGATAAAGCTGTACTTCCGCACTTTACAACGATTGATGCTTCTTCAATTGTAAGACCCGGTGCAAGAGTATCATGAATTGTAAATTGATAGCTTGTATAGTTTGCAAGCTCACTGTCAACAGTAGCTTCAAGATGGAATGGAACTGAGTCACCGATATCGTAATCGGCAGATGTCTGACCATCAGCAGAAGTACCGTCTGAATCATTTACATCTCCTACAGTTTTGGTAAATGTCGGAAGTCCGCTTTTTACATTGATTGTTTTTGTGCCGATGACTTCGACAATATAGTCTGTATATGTTTTGCTTTCCTTGTCGTCAAGGCTGTCATCCTTATCTTTTATGAAATAGTAACCATCCGGGAGACCGGAAATAGTATATTTTCCGTCTGCCTGCACATTGGTACTGCCTGTAGGTGAATCACTGAGATAACCGGAAATTACAGTTAAGAAGGCGTCTACAACAGCCTTATTTGCATTGTTCTCACCTAATTTTTCAGCAACATCTGCTGCAGTCTGGCAGCTGGCAAACTGTGAAATCCCCTTGATGTCAGTCATCAGATTTCCGTTTGTTTTCACACCTGTACCCCAGGTTATACTTGAAAGCTTTGTTTTGTCACTTGAAAGAGTTCCGGCAAAAATCTGATATGCTTCATAAGTATGGTCTGACTGTGAATTTGTAATGTTGATTTCAGCTGCTAAGGACGACGTTGAAGCTATCGGAACAATAGCACATGAGGCAATGATAGCAGCAGTAGCAGTAATTGCTATTCTTTTAAAAGTTTTTTTAGTTTTCATAAAAACCTCCAATTCCCCATTACGGGTGGGTACAGAATTAAATGTACCCTCCCGAATCTGACTTGCTTTTTATTTTTTGTTTCGCTTCCGGTATGTTGCGTGATATACATAAGCGGCAGAGCCTGCCAGAATCAGTATCATACCGGCTACGTAATAGATTGTTTTACCATTTCCGCCTGTTGATGGGAGTTCAACCGGCTCATAGATGTATTCATTGTTTATAACAACAGTTCCGTTTTCTTCGCTGATTGAAGTATCGGTATCACTGCCATTATATTCATAGCTTATCTGATATCCGGAAATTAATATTTCTTCAATCCAGTAGTAGTAAGGATTGCCGCTTGTATCGTATGCAGAAAGTCCGGAAATATCAGCATTCCAGTTGCCGGAAGCTGTCAGTCCGACATTTTCCTGCACCAGTGTGCATGCGGAAACGTTCTGAATATCAGAAGGATTTGTTGTCCTGTAAATATTTACATTGACTGTATCTCCGTTATGCTGGTTTTTGTATATGTCACTCCATACTTTTTCAAGGCTTAGTGTCAATGTTCTGGTATTTACAAGCTTTATTGTTCCGGAGGAGATACCTTCGTTGTTTACAGCGGAGGTAAGCTCGTATCCGTCCGGAGTTGCTTCTTCGACCATATAGTAAATAATCTCAGAATTTTCATTCCTGTAAGGAAGATTTTCATAAGTGTATGTCCAGATATTACCGCTTATGTCCGGTGCAGGCTGTGAAACCTCAACATTTTCCCAGTTTTCCTTATCGGTACTTGATTTCAGCGTCAGTGTAAGGGAATCAGGACGGTTTGCATAGTTTCCGTCATTCCATGTTTTTTCGACTGAAACAGAAGTAAGCGGATTGGTAATGTCAGGATTTTTGTTGATGATAGTAATTTTACCTGTCTGACCGATATAGTTTTCATTGTAGCTTACAACAAAGCCTGTCAGTGAGGTTACTTCTTCAACCTGGAAATAGTTGTAACCTGTGAGAATTGAAGGCTCAAATTTGTAAATCCAGTTGTTTTCGGCTGTAATTTCAAATGTATCAGCCTCGCCGTTTTTAATATGAACGGCCGGACCTGATTCAGTTACCTTGCCGTAAAGCCTGAATTCGATTTTTTCAGGTGTGTAGTTTGCAGGAAGTGTATTGTTTTTGCTGTCGTGCCAGAGCTTTTCTACCTGAAGTGAACCTGCATTTGTTATTTTTATTGTATCTTCACTCTGATTGGTACCGTTTCCGGTGTAGAATGGGAGATAGTCACCGTTAGTGCCTGTGATGTAAGGAGTTCCGTCAATTGAATAAGCGATTTCCTTTACATAGTAGTAAATCGGTTTTCCGTTATGACCGTTTGGAAGTCCGCTCCATGTATATGTGTCCTCGAATGTGACAGTATTTTCAAATGGGGCGGTTCTGAGCTCGGTGGCATCTGCAAGGTACATTTCGGAAGGGAAGCCGTTGAGAACTTTTTTATACGACCAGTAAAGCTGTGCTGTAACGTCCGTATCTGTCAGCTGCTCATCCCATTCCTTTACAACGTTCACATTTATAATTCTGTTGTTTGTTACCGGAATAATACTGTTTTCCTTAATATGCTTTACCTTATCAGGATCTATTACTTCTCCGTCAATACCTGCGGGAAGGGAAGCAGGGGTGGAAACGTAGGAGAAATAATATGTGTCAATTTTTGACAAATCCTCATAAGTATAGGTATCATGAACAGGAACTTTAGTTTCGACAAGGGCATACAGATTTCCATCTGTCAGACCATCAAATTTGAACTCGCCGTTTACCGTATGAATTTCCACGGCTTCATCAGCTGTTCCCCAGTTATTGCTGCTCATTCCAAGACCACTGCTGAGGGGTGTATTATACCATACCCATTCTGAATTTGCGGTATCATACATTGCAATTTTAAAGCTTGCATTGAGATTCTTTATTGATCCATTACCGGCATCAAGCTTGTTGATTCTTGGAAGAAATCCTGATGAGGTTTCTGCATTACTGTAGGTAAATTCAAGATTTGTGTCGTCAACAACATCTCTTGTAGTACTGTTTCCGGTAAGCAATGCAGTATTTGAAAATGTAACTATATCACCTGCGGCCGGTCTTTCAAAGCCGTCGAGAAGCTGATATGAATACTGAACTCTGAGTCGTTTCGCATCAGGGATAACAAGATTAAGTTCTGAAGTTGCCGCCTGTCTTGAAACGGTCATTTTTGCGTCAATTGGTTTGTGATTCCAGCAATCAAGAGTTATAGTACCACAATTATCAGGAACCGGGAATGTGTAATAATACTTTCCATCATCGTTGAATACTATTGGTTCTGTTCCGTTAAGATGAACCGTACAGTCCATTGGATTCCAATCTTTGTCGTTAAAATACAGGTAAGCACCTTGATAAGTAGCGTTATCATATGAAAATCCCGGAGTGTCAGTCACTTCAAGAGTTGCAATATCGCCCTTCTGAAAACCTGTGAATTTAAACTGCTTTCCATCATTGTCCGTAGTTTTGTCTAATGAAACATTAACCCTTTCCTGACCTTGTTCATTATACTGATAGGAGTATTCGGATTCTGAAAGCTTTGTTTCTGTTTCGTCGGAATTGATTTCATAAACGTTAACATGGTTTAAAATAACGTTAAGAAGTGAATGACCTGTAAGGGTTTTATTTGCGGAAAGGTCATAGTAGCTTTGTGTAAGGAAGCTGTCTTTTAAAATAAGGTTGTCATCGTTTGAAAGGTCCTTTGCATCAGGGTTGACTTCGATTGAGTAGGTGATGTTGTTATCGCCCTTGTCATTCGGTGCAACGTATCCTTCATGTCCGATATAATCCTTTATTACAGTTCCGTCAATTGGTATTTCAGGTTCAGGAGTACCTGTTATGGTAATCTGTGCAGTTAAAGGGTCATAGATATTATAGCTGTCAATCACGCTGTTATTTACTGTAATACCGCTTTCTCCATTCTGATTTGCTGTGATAAGTTTTGCGTTTAATTCATAGGCAGGAATCATTGTATAATAGATCATATAATTTGTATATTGTGGCTCAATCATAGTAAATCTGACTTTATTTGTGCCGGGAGTGTAGGAATAGCGGTACCCGTTATCATAGCTCGGATCGTTTTCTGTTATGTTGTTGACAGGTCCCCATGTTGCTTTATATCTTGGATGATAAGGGGAAGCTGTGCAGAATGTGAAGCCTTCGCTGAATGTATCGGAAATTGTAATTCTTTTAGCAGCTGATATATTCTGATCGAAATCTATTTTCCAGCCGAGAACATAATACTTGACTCTGTTTATAGTAGTTGTCTGAAGATCAGTAAATTCAATTGCAGAGCCTGTAATATCATTGCCGGAAGAATCAATCGCTGATTTTTTTGTAAATGGACGTTTATTAGGATCAAATACATCAACCTTATATGTATCAGAAGATGATTTATTATTGAATTTTGCGGTGTTATTAAATGAAATACTGCTTTCATCCGTTACATTTGTCATATCAGCGGTTGTCTTGTACTCTATTTTAACTAATGTATCGGAGAATTCCTCAAATTTAATGCGGAAGCTTTTAGCGTTTTCTGAGGCTGAAGCTTCGATGAGTCCTTCTTTATCCTTATAGAATACTATAGTATATTTGTCTGATGAAAGCTCTGCATAGTCAGCATTTTGATTTTCAGACGACTTTGTGTAGACATTTATATTGTTTCTCTGTGAAACTGAAATATAGTGCTGGGCATATGCGCTGTCAGTATTTGTGTTATTATCGTAAGCTTCGATAATATCGACAAATGCTTTTGTGGCACCTGAATAACCGGTATCCTGTTCCATTTCAACTGTCCAGCTGAGTTCCTTGGTTGTGAAGTCATCCATACTTCCGATAAAATCGTCTTTCGGATTGTTCAGTACCTTTTTTACTTCGTTTATAGGTTTATATTCGTCTGTGGCAGTTACAGAATCTGTATAATTACTCTTTTTTATGGTAGCAGTATTGACAAATGTCGTAGGAGCATACAGATTAAGAGATTCCATTTCAGAGGCTGACGGCTTAGCTGTAAATGTAATATATACGCCGTTAGCTTTTTTGCCATCGCTGTTTGCAACATTTTTAAATGTCATTACGTTGCTGTTTTCCGGCAGTTCATACTCGAAATTGGTGGTTTCTCCCCAGTTACCTTCAGAATAGCCTACTACAGTCAGATCCTTTTTTCCATCAGTTGAAGTGATTCTTTTGAACGCTTCATCGGTTAATTTAAGACCATAAATATCCGCCTTACTGCCATCACCTGGCTGAAGATTTATTGTCCATACAATCTTACTTGTTTTTTTATCATATTTGCCGCTCTTATCAAGCTTGAAAGGTTTGTAATCGGTAAAGCTTGCTTCACCTGTCGGACCATCCTTGCCGTTCGGGTAAATAATCTGTGCGGTATTTGAGGTTATATCCTTTGAAGTTTTGTAGGTTACGGATATTTCAGTTGCTGTAACATTATCTGCGAAACTGATGCTGCCGTCTGTCAGCGTATAATCAGCAGCAGGAATTATATTGCCGCTCTTGTCTTTTACGACTATATCTGTCATAGAAGCTTTAAGTGCCGCATCTGAAACGGAGTATCCGCCGAGAGGTTCATCAAGCTCTGTTGAAATGTTAAATGTCCAGTAAACCTCGTGACCGATATTGCCGCCTTCGAGACAGTAGTCTTTTGTCACGGATTTGGAGATTTTTCCCATCTGCGGAACAATAAAGCTTGCTTCGTTTGACGTAAATGAAGCCGTTCCGTTTGTAAGAGTTGCTTTGTTGGTAAGTTTTCTGTCTGATTCAAGTTTCTCGTAGAAAACTTCCTTGTCAATTTTTGTTTTATACTTTATCTGGATTTTGTGATCATTTTCCGGTGTTTCTTTAAGGAACTTGTAGGTGTTTGTATCAATTGAACCTTCAGGTGTAACCGTTAAGGAACCCGGTATAATATCATCAAGCATGTCGTCTGTGATGTAGTATCCGTTTGCGAGAAGTATTTCAGGAGCAGGATTTTTTACAGTTATAAGCCATTCTGCATATCCCTGATTGTTTTCTTCTACGTAATGACCCCATTTTTCCACGGAAGCGGTAAGGTCACTGAATTCGATTGTCGGTGTGAATCCGCCGCCCATGTTGATTGTTCTGTCACCGGTATTTGTATTCGGGTCACGTGAAACAACTGCGTCAAAATCAATTTTGCAGTTAAATACATTAGCATCCTTTTCAACAAAATATTCTGAAATATACTGGTCAAGCACACGGAAAACAATATAACTTTCACCGTTGATGCTGTTTGTAAATGCATAATATGATGTTGAATATCGTATACCGTCTACGGTTTCAGTTGCTATACACGCCTGACCGCATTCTTCGGTTTTGAATTTTACGCCTTCCGGAAGCTTGTAGTACAGATAATTGTTGTAATTCTTGTCTGTTGTGTTGCTTCCGTTTACTATGGTTGCAATCTGAGCTGAAGTAAGCTGGAATGAAACCCTGAACTTAACATCCCTGTTATCCTCAACCATACCGCCCATTGAGACAATCTCTGTCGGGTGTGTTGTGCCCTGTAAAACATAATCGAAAACATTCATTGCATTGGCAGGAAGCTCTGTCGGAACAGGCTCAAAATATTCAATTTCATCGTCCGCCAGCATTTCAAATCCGGTGTTGTAATATGTGGAAATGAAGCTTTCGGTTTCGGTTTCGTAACAATCCTGAGAGTGAACATGTTCCGTCAGCTGACATATAAGCTCGTAGCATTCTTCGGTATGCTCATGTTCAGCTGTGGTTTCAGCCGTCTGACATTCGTCACTGTGTTCATGAACGGAAGTACACAGAGCATCCGACGGGGTGGTTTCACTACTGGTTTCCTCCGTCTGACATACAAGCTGATAACAGCTTTCGTTATGTACATGTTCTTCGTATTCACAAATAAGGCTTCCGCTCATACTGTTTGCGGGTTTTGTCAGAATAAGGCTTACAAGAAACATTACAAGCACAGATAACGTTGTCGTAAGCATAATGTTTCTTCTTTGCCTTGCACGGCTCTGACCTATATAATTAATAAATGTACGCAGATTTTTCATAGATCGTTCCCCTCCCTATTAATAATAATAGTTTTGGAAATATTGCTTTTACAGAGTACCTATCTGATTAATGGGCCACAATCTGAAAATTACCTTTCCTATAATATATTCATCAGCAATACAGCCTACAGATAAAGTACGGCTATCGATAGATGTCTGTCTGTGATCCCCCATCACAAAAATACGGTTATCCGGAACCTGATACGGAAGCTCTATATCACATGTTCCCAATGACTTTTCATTAAGATAAGGTTCATTCAGAAGCTTTCCGTTTTTATGTACAGTTCCGTCATCGGAAATATCGATAACATCTCCTGATGTGCCGATAACTCTTTTAAGGAGAATTTTGTTGTTGTAATAAAAAGCAACAATATCTCCGCTTTTGAAATCAGATGCCTTGCTGCAGATAACAAATTCGTTATTCTGGAGCGTAGGCGTCATGCTTGTTCCCGTTACACGTAAAACAGGAAGAATAAGGGTTGATATAAGTACTGCAATAGCCGCTACTACTGTAAGTGAAGAAATGGTACTTACAAAAACTTTTCTGTAGTCCCTGCGATACCTGATTCTTTTAAGCTCGTTTTCAAGCTGCTGCGCAGTAGGGTAGTCAGCAATATCAAATTTTTTTGTTTCATTGATTTTTTTCATATTCATAATGTCCCTGATATATAGTTTTTTACAGCTGCAACAGCTGCGTTCCAATAATATGTATTATAACATATTGTTACATTATTCTTTAATTTAATTATATCAGAATAGTAACAAAATGTCAATATGATTATTACCGGGGAAAAGTAACTGGTTGATTGCAGCAAACAACGTAATTACAGGGGTTGCGTGGGTTTAAACGTTTAAGAACGATAGCTATATTTAATTATTATAACAATTGTTAGAGCGAATGATTACAAAATTTTAATAATTTATGAATGTATCCATTTAAACTATATATAATATATATCGACTGCAAATAAACAAATTAAATAAGTACTGCTTTTTTAACAGTCAGATTAAAAATATTGATTTTACTTGACAATAATGACTGAATGTGATAATATAATTTTATATGGAACGAAAAATTTTTCAAATTAATATAAAGGAGATTTAACCAATGTGTGGAATAGTAGGGTTTACAGGTAACAGTGCGGCTGCACCTATATTGCTTGACGGTCTTTCAAAGCTTGAATACCGTGGCTATGATTCTGCAGGAATTGCAGTAAGAGACGGAGATGCACAGACAGAGATTATAAAGGAAAAGGGTAAGCTTAAGGTTTTGCTTGACAAAACAGACAATGGTAAGGCTGTTATCGGTAACTGTGGTATCGGCCATACAAGATGGGCTACTCATGGTGAACCGTCTGCGCTTAACGCTCATCCTCATACAAGTGATGATGAAGATGTTATCGGCGTACATAACGGTATTATTGAAAACTTCCAACAGCTCAAGGAAAAGCTTACAAAAGCGGGATATAATTTCTTCTCGCAGACTGATACAGAAGTTGCGGTAAAGCTTGTTGATTACTATTATAAAAAGTATAAGCTCGGTCCGATTGATGCTATTGTAAGGGCAATGCTCAGAATCAGGGGTTCCTATGCCCTTGAACTGATGTTCAAGGATTATCCGGAGGAAATTTTTGCGGCAAGAAAAGACAGCCCTATGATTATCGGTATTGCAGACGGTGAAACATATGTCGCATCTGACGTACCTGCTATTTTAAAATATACAAGAAGCGTATATTATATAGGAAATCATGAAATTGCACATCTTAAAAAGGGCGATGTAACATTCTATAATATCGACAGAGAAGAAATTACAAAGCCGCTTACTGAAATAAAGTGGGATGCAGAAGCTGCCGAAAAGGGTGGTTATGAGCACTTTATGCTTAAGGAAATTCATGAGCAGCCTAAGGTTATTCAGGACACAATCAATTCAGTTGTCAAGGACGGCAATTTAACATTTGACGGAATTTCTGATGAAGAAATCAGAAATATGAAAAAGATTTATATTGTAGCATGCGGTTCGGCTTACCATGTCGGTATGGTTGCGCAGTATGTTATTGAGGAACTTACTTCACTTGATGTAAGAGTAGAGCTTGCATCGGAATTCAGATACAGAAATATGAGCCTTATGAAAGACAGTCTTGTAATTATTATAAGTCAGTCTGGCGAAACAGCTGACAGTCTTGCAGCACTTCGTATGGCAAAGGAAAAGGGTATAAAAACTCTTGGTATTGTAAATGTTGTTGGTTCATCAATTGCAAGAGAGGCTGACAATGTTTTCTACACACTTGCAGGTCCTGAAATTTCAGTTGCAACAACGAAGGCATACAGCACACAGCTTATTGCAGCATATCTTCTTGCTCTTAAATTTGCAAAGACAAGAGAGGAAATTGAAGAAGAAAAGTTAAATGAACTGCTTGAGGAAATCAACACAATTCCTGAAAAAATTCAGAAAATTCTTGAGGATAAGGAAAGACTTCAGTGGTTTGCAAATAAGCTTATCGGCGTTAAGGATGCATTCTTTATCGGCAGAGGCATAGACTATGCAATCGGTCTTGAAGGAAGCCTTAAAATGAAGGAAATCAGTTATATTCACTCTGAAGCATATGCAGCAGGTGAATTAAAGCACGGTCCTATCAGCCTTATTGAGGATGGAACAATTGTTTTATCTGTTGTTACACAGCAGAATCTTTACGAAAAAACAATCAGCAACATGGTAGAAGTAAAGAGTCGTGGTGCGCATCTGTTCGGACTTACTACTTACGGAAATTACGAAATGGAAGATACGGCAGACTTTACAGCTTATATTCCGAAAATCAACCAGCTGTTTGCAGGCAGCCTTGCAGTTGTACCGCTTCAGCTTATCGGTTACTACGTTTCTGTTGCAAAGGGCTATGATGTTGATAAGCCGAGAAATCTTGCAAAGAGCGTAACAGTTGAATAATTTTCAGTGGTTATCTGAGAAATATTATATATTTTAAACAGGTCACTTCCGGTATTTATACCGGAAGTGACTTTGTATTAATTTATACAAAGCATGATATTTTTTATTTAATATTTTATTTTTTTCAATACCTCTTTATTTTGACTGAAAGATATGATATAATGTTTGTATACAAAACACAGGTACTGCGGCATGGGTCTGCAGTACAGAATAAACTAATCAGAGGTCATAACATATGTCGAAACTTACATTTAATGAACTAAAAAGAAAAGCACTCGAAAAATACTTCGGAAGAATGAATGAGCGTCAGAAGGAAGCTGTTTTTGCTGTGGACGGACCTGTGCTTGTTCTTGCAGGTGCGGGAAGCGGTAAGACAACAGTTATCGTAAACCGTATTGCAAATATGATTAATTTCGGTAATGCATATAATGACGATTCCTATCAGGGAAATGATGCTGACTGTGCATTGCTTGAACAGTACATTAACGGCGGTGAAATTACAAAGGAGCAGCTTTGTGACGCTGTTACCGTAAGTGCTGTAAAGCCATGGCATATTCTTGCAATTACATTTACAAATAAAGCAGCAGGGGAGCTCAGGGAACGTATTATGTCCATGCTCGGAGAGGATGGCGAAGGACTTCAGGCAGCAACTTTTCATTCGGCATGCGTAAGGATTTTAAGACGTGATATTGATAAGCTCGGCTATCAGAGCAGCTTTACAATATATGATTCGGATGACAGTCAGAGAATTATCAAGCAGTGCATGAATGAGCTTGAAATATCTGAAAAACAGCTTTCTCCCAAGTCTGTTATGTCGGAAATCGGCTTTGCCAAGGACAGGCTTACAGAACCGGAGGAAATGCTTTCGGAGGCTTCAGGTGATTACAGAAAAATGCTTGTAGCTAAAATTTACAAGCTGTATCAGAAAAAGCTTTTTGCGGCAAATGCAGTGGATTTTGATGATATAATAAAGCTTACAGTCAAGATTCTTACTGATTTTCCGGAAACACTTGAATACTATCAGAACAGATATAAGTATATTATGGTTGACGAGTATCAGGATACCAATAAGGCACAGTTCAGACTTGTAAGCCTTTTGTCTGCAAAGCATAACAACATATGTGTTGTTGGTGATGACGACCAGAGTATCTATAAGTTCAGAGGAGCTACTATTGAAAATATTTTAAGCTTTGAACAGCAGTTTGCAGGCAGCCGTGTTATCAGACTTGAACAGAATTATCGTTCTACACAGACTATTCTTGATGCTGCAAATTCAGTAATAAAAAACAATGCCTCAAGAAAGGAAAAGCAGCTCTGGACAGAGCTTGGACAGGGGGATAAGATTTACTGGTACAAAGCGCAGAACGAGCGTGATGAGGCGCAGTTTGTAGCTGAAAAGATTCAGGAAAATGTTAAAAACGGCGGTAAGTTTTCCGACAATGCTGTTTTGTACAGAATGAATGCCCAGTCAAATCTTGTTGAACAGGCACTTGTAAAATCGGGAATACCTTATCGTGTCTATGGCGGTATGCGTTTCTATGACCGTAAGGAAATTAAGGATATTACTTCTTATATGGCAGTAATCAATAATAATAATGACGCTTTGCGTATGAGAAGAATTATTAACGAGCCTAAGAGGGGTATTGGTGACAGTACGCTGGCGCTTTTGTCGGATATTACAAATGACCTCGGTCTGAATATGCTTGAGGCTATGCGTAATTCCGATGATTATCCGATGCTTGCAAAAAAATCTGCACCGCTGAAAAAAACCGCTGCAATGTTTGATAAGCTTATTGAATCTGCTGAAACCAAGCCGCTTGATGAGTTTTTTGATGACCTTCTTTCAAAGACGGGCTATCTTGATTATATCAGAAGCATGGGTGATGAGGGTGTAACAAGACTTGAAAATATAAACGAGCTTAAATCAACGGTTATTGCATATATGAATGATGCGGAAGAACCTTCACTTAATGGCTTCCTTGAAGAAATTGCTCTGTACACTGACCTTGACAAAATGGACGCCGGCACTGATGCGGTTACAATGATGACTGTACATTCCGCAAAGGGACTTGAATTTACAAACGTTTTTGCAATAGGTATGGAGGACGGAATTTTCCCGAGCGGAAGATGTCTTGACAGTGATGAGGAGCTTGAGGAAGAAAGACGTCTTGCGTATGTTGCAATAACAAGAGCGAAAAAGAATCTTTTTGTCAGCAGTGCTTCACAGCGAATGCTTTTTGGTTCGACGCAAAGAAACTTTACTTCGAGATTTATCAAGGAGATTGATAAGAGCCTTATAGAAAAGCATGACAATACAATTATCGACAATACGGATAAACCGCCTGTAAATCATGAGGTAAAGTCCATGAGCCTTCAGCAGCAGCTTTCAAGAAATAAGAAGAAGGCAACTCTGGCGGCTTCCGGTGATGAGTATGCTGTTGGTGAAAAGGTAAAGCATAATATTTTCGGAGAAGGTACTGTTTTAAGTGTGAAAAAGATGGCAAGCGATGCTATGCTTGAGATTGCATTTGAAAAGGTCGGAACGAAAAAGATTATGGCAAACTTTGCAAAGCTTCAGAAAATTCAATAAAATATCAGTAATTAAAAATGCGCCTCTGTTTTTACAGAGACGCATTTTCAGACTGTAGAAAAACCTAAATATTGATTTTCGTGCCGATTAAATCGGCAGATTTATATTACGAAGGCAGATAGTAAGGGGACGCTTTTTCTTGCAAAGCGTCCCCTCCCCCAAAACAGCCCACTGGGCTGTTTTGTCAATTCACCCCTCGTAAATGCGCCTTCGACAAGGGATTTTCG
>SVNU01000055.1 GCA_015066715.1 Ruminococcus sp.
ACAAATTCATGCATAGAATTTTTTCTTTTTTGCTGACTTTTTTCTTTTCAAGAAAAGAAAAAAGTGTATGCATTCTTTTGTTACTTTTCTTGTGCAAGCAAGAAAAGTAAGGAATATAAACAGAAAGATAAATATAAATTTATCTTATTTCTATAGTCTAAAGACCCGAGTTACAAAAAACTCAGGTCTTTTTCTTGTTATAAATGAACATTGCTACAGCAGCAAAGATGATAACAAAATATCCTATAAAGCTGTACATATCAGGAATTTGTCCGAAGATAATTACTCCAAGCAGTGCCGAAAAGACAATCTGTGAATAGTCATAAACAGAGATTTCTTTTGCAGGTGAATGTCTGTAAGCAGCAGTAATTGAAAACTGTCCTCCCGATGCCGCAAGACCGGCAAGCATAAGAAACAGCAGCTGTTTAGCAGACATTGGCTTAAAGTTTAAAATGAGGTAGGGGAGTGTTGCAATACACGAAAAAGCCGAAAAGAAAAACACGATAAAAGGTCCTTTTTCACCTTTTTGTCCAAGATAGCGGACAGTTGTGTATGCTGCACCTGCTCCCATTCCGCCAAGAAATCCTATAACTGCCGGAAGCAGCTCCATGCCTATAAAAGTAGGCTTTATTATAAAAAGACTTCCCGCAAATGCAGTAATTATCAGTGTTGTCTGCAATACAGAAACTTTTTCTTTGAGGAAAAGAAATGAAAAAATTACAGCAAAAAATGGTGACATTTTATTAAGCATGGATGCATCTGAAATCATCATATGGTCGACCGCATAAAAATTGCAGAGAATACCAAGAGTTCCGCATGTTGCTCTTATAATATGAAATTTCAGGTTTCCTTTATTCCAGCCCATGGGAATATGATTTCTTTGAAGTACGATAAAAGCAAAAATCAGTGAAATAAGATTTCTGAAAAAACTTTTTTGTATAGTAGGGACATCTCCTGCCAGCCTTACAAAGACATTCATAAGTGCAAAGCAAAAAGCTGACAGGATTATAAATAATATTCCCATATATTTTTTGTTTATTTTAATCATTATGCCTTGACAGCCTTGTGGAATACCTTTTTGCCTTTTTTGATAATAACTTCTTCTGAAAGGTTTATCATAGCCTTAGGATCGGTTATTTTTTCGTCGTTTACTGATACACCGCCCTGCTGGACAAGACGTCTGCCTTCACCGTTAGATGCAGCAAGACCTGTCTTTACGAGAAGTGTAAGAATACCGATTTCATCGTTTTCAAGGTCATCAGCAGAAATTTCAGTTAAAGGCATGTCCTCGCTGTTGCCTTTTCCGGAGAAAAGATTATGTGATGTTTCTCTTGCCTTGTTTGCTTCTTCTTCACCATGTACAAGCTTTGTAAGTTCATAAGCAAGAAGCTCTTTTGCCTTGTTGAACTCTGCACCTTCCATATGCTGTTCCATTTCTTCGATTTCTTCAATCGGTACAAATGTAAGCATTTTGAGACATTTGATAACATCATCGTCAGCAACATTTCTCCAGTACTGGAAAAATTCGTACGGAGATGTCTTTTCAGGGTCAAGCCATACAGCACCCTTTTCTGTTTTACCCATCTTCTTGCCTTCAGAGTTGAGAAGGAGAGTGATAGTCATTGCATATGCATCCTTTGAGAGCTTCTTTCTGATAAGTTCTGTACCGCCGAGCATGTTTGCCCACTGGTCGTCACCGCCGAACTGCATGTTGCAGCCGTAATCTGTATAGAGCTTGTAGAAGTCATAGCTCTGCATAATCATGTAGTTGAATTCAAGGAATGTAAGACCTCTTTCCATTCTTTGTTTATAACATTCAAATGTGAGCATTTTATTAACGCTGAAGTGTGCGCCTACTTCACGGAGAACCTCAACATAGTTCAGGTCAAGCAGCCAGTCGGCATTATTTACAACCATAGCCTTGCCGTCAGAAAAGTCAATGAATTTGCTCATCTGCTTTTTGAAGCATTCAACATTATGAGCAATTGTTTCCTTTGTCATCATTTTTCTCATGTCAGTTTTTCCGGAAGGGTCACCAATCATGGCAGTACCTCCGCCTATAAGAGCAATAGGCTTGTTACCAGCCATCTGAAGTCGTTTCATAAGGCAAAGAGCCATGAAATGACCAACATGAAGTGAATCGGCTGTTGGGTCAAAGCCTATATAAAATGTAGCTTTACCTGCATTAATAAGGTCTCTGATTTCTTTTTCGTCTGTGAGCTGAGCTAAAAGCCCTCTTCTCTGAAGTTCTTCAAATAATGTCATTTTAAAAATCCTTTCATATAAAAATAAAAGTCCTCCAATGAACAGCAGTTCATCAGAGGACGATAAATTACATCGTGGTACCACCTCAGTTTATCGGATATATCCGACCTTTAAACGCTGTAACGGGCGTTCCCGTATATCCCTACTGTTATTTCAGAATATCAGCTCAGGGGCGTATTCACTAAAGAAAAGCTGCCTTTTCACACCAGCCAAAGGCTCTCTGAAAGCTTTTGCAAAAGCTACTGTTCCCATCAATGCATTTGCTGTATTATAAGGTATAATAACATAATTTCGCAAAAATGTCAAGGTTTATTTTATATTTTACAATCCTGCACGAAAAGTATAAACATTATCATACTGATCGGTTTTTACAAGCTCAATTTTATCGTTGTCGTAATTGAGCTGTTCCGGAACATTATATGTATCACCGATTTTATCAGTACCTAAATTTACCAGAAAACCTTCTACAGTATGAAAAATAACATCTGTACGCACAAGAACTTTATCTTCGTCAACCATAACTACTGAATAGTTTCCGTACTCGTTATCACTGTTTAAAAGCTTGTATAATTCATCTTCTTCTGAACAGTAATCTGATACATTATCGCAATTAATAGATTCGCCTACAGAAACAATATTGTCTGAATAAAGCTCCAGTATATCCTCTGACATTTTAATCACTGTGTCAATTCTGTCATAATAAGAAACAAGGCTGCTGCATGCTGTTAAGGTAAATACGCATGTAATAAGGGGCACAGCAGCTTTTAAAACTCTTTTAAACATTTTACAACCTCAAAAAATCAAACTCCGTATGTTGCTCTGTATTCAAGCATCTTGTCAAGATATTCCTTGCCTGGAATAACGTCATTTCTGATTGCGTCAATAATATCTTCCATAGTTACGATTGAATAAACGTTAATACCAAAATCCTTCTTTACTTCCTGTACAGCAGAAAGCTCGCCCTTACCCTTTTCCATTCTGTCAACGGAAATTATAAGTGCTGTAATATCAACATCAGCCTGTTCCTTGAGAAGCGGAAGAACAGTTCTGATTGCTGTACCGGCTGTAATAACGTCTTCGATAATTGCAACCTTTTCACCATCATTCATCTTTCTTCCTACGATAACACCGCCTTCGCCGTGGTCTTTTGCTTCCTTTCTGTCAAAAGCGTAGTTTACATCAATGCCATATTTGTTGAAAAGTGCAATAGAGCATGCTGTTGCAAGGGGAATACCTTTGTATGCCGGGCCAAAGAGAGTATCAGCCTCAACACCGTTTTCCTTGATGCACTGAGCATAGTATTCACCAAGCTTTGCAAGCTGCGCACCTGTGTTATAGTTACCGGTGTTTACAAAATAAGGAGCCTTTCTTCCACTTTTGAGGGTAAAATCTCCGAATGTAAGCACTCCGCTTTCAACCATGAATTTAATAAAGCTTTCTTTGTAGTTCATCATTATGTCCTCCGTTTTGATTTATATTTGTATTTATTCAAGCTCATTGAGCCATAAATCTGCGCATGCATCACTCGGCATTTTAAAATCGCCTCTTGGTGACAGGGAAACACTTCCAACTTTAGGACCGTCAGGCATACATGAGCGCTTGAACTGCTGCGTGAAAAATCTTCTGTAGAAGGTTTTTTCCCACTTTAGTATAGTATGGGCGTCATATAAATCCTTAAATGCAATGACTGCCATTCTGTAAATTTTCTCGGGTGTAAAGCCGTAACGTAAAATATAGTAAAGGAAGAAATCGTGAAGCTCATAAGGCCCTACGAGGTCCTCCGTTTTCTGTGAAATAGTACCATTTTCATCCGGTGGCAGAAGTTCAGGACTTACCGGAGTATCAAGGATGTCCATAAGTATACTTTTAAGCTTTGATTCTGATTTTTCAGCTTCAAACCTTACAAGATGCCTTACCAGTGTTTTCGGGATATCCGCATTTACGCTGTACATTGACATATGGTCGCCGTTGTAGGTAGCCCAGCCCAGAGCAAGCTCTGATAAGTCACCGGTACCGATAACCATGCCGCCGCATTGGTTGGCAATGTCCATGAGTATCTGTGTGCGTTCTCTTGCCTGCGAGTTTTCGTATGTTACATCATGATTGTTGATGTCATGACCGATATCCTCAAAATGCTTTGCAACGCTCTCTTTTATGTTGATTTCACGTAAGACAGCGCCATAGCACTTTGCAAGCTCACATGCATTGCTGTAGGTTCTGTCAGTAGTACCAAAGCATGGCATTGTGACAGCTGTGATTCCCGATGTATCAAGTCCGAGAATTTTAAAGGCATTTACTGTAACAATGAGTGCAAGAGTAGAATCAAGACCACCCGAAAGACCTATTACAGCCGATTTGCAGTTTGTATGCTTGAGGCGTTTGGCAAGACCGTGAGCCTGTATCATGGAAATTTCAGCACATCTGTTTTGTTTTTCCTCATCATTTTCGGGAATGAATGGGCTTGGAGAAATTCTGGTTGTAATATTTGTTTCTGTCTGATTAATACTGAATAAGTATTCCTTGCGGCTTTCGTGATGGATTTGTATTTCCTTACGGATATGTTCAGTTTCGGTTTTCTGTAAATCACAATCGTAAATAACCATGCCGGTTGAATACTTTTCAAGTTCAGAAACAATTTTTCCGTTATCGGCAATTTTGCTGTTTCCGGCAAATACAAAATCGGTTGTTGATTCGCCACAACCTGCATTTGCATAGAGGTAAGTGCAGATACTGTCTGCCGACTTTGCCTTTATTGCTGCATCAATATATTCGGTATTTCCAACAATTTCATTGTTGGCTGAAATATTGACTATAATATTGGCTTTGTTATTATTTTGGAAAATATTATTTCCTACATTTACATAAAAACTGAATTCAGGCATTTCGTGGCAGATAAAAACCGGTATTTCATTAGCGTTGTAAAAATGATTATATGGTTCTTCAAAACAATTCAGATTAACAGGAGATTGTTTTGACATAAAAATACCTGAGCTGTTTTTTTCGGGAAATATGGAAAAAAGCTTTCCCTTTGAAAAAACAGCAGCACAGTTGTAAAGTGAACCGTTGTAAGCTAAAGGAAGACCAACAACGGATACAGTATTGCAATCAGATGTTTCCTTAATTATATTTTTAAGGCATTTCACAGCAGAGTCAGTAAGCGACTTCTGAAGGAATAAATCACCACATGTAGCCCCCGTAATTGAAAGCATAGGAAAAGCACAGAGCATAACGCCTTTTTCGTCAGCTTCTTTGATATATTTAATTATCTGCCGGGAGTTGTATTCGCAGTCGGCAACCCTTAAATCAGGGGTTATTGCTGCAATTTTCAAAAAACCGTGTTTCATCAGAACCTCCGTTACTTGATAATTCTTATTTATATTATAACTCAAAAAAACACAATATGCAAGTTTTTTATAAAATAAATACATCTTGACAGCAAAAGAACAAAAAATGCGATGAACGAAGGTACAATTATCAGGTCACCATGTCTTGCGTAAAATGTGATGATGTTATTTGGTGAAACCTCTGCCAGTATGTTTTGTTTCTGATTTTTTTCAGAAGCAGAGATTATTTTTCCATCCGGT
Organism: Ruminococcus sp.; assembly: GCA_015066715.1. Taxonomy (GTDB): domain Bacteria; phylum Bacillota; class Clostridia; order Oscillospirales; family Ruminococcaceae; genus Porcipelethomonas. The sequence goes on from SVNU01000055.1 coordinate 5,850, forward strand.
GATATTACCGAGGAAATGCCTGTATTAGCACAGGTTATCGTGTATTTTCTGTTTTCGGCTGCTCTTATAATTGAATGGGAATGATGCTGATAAAGGGGAACAGTGTTGCCAATCCATGAATCATTTGACAGTATTACAAGCAGCTGAGCACCAAGCCGTGTGTTTTCACAGCAGACGGCAGGGAACACAGATTCAAAGCATATAGCACATCCGATTTTCCCGACAGCACTTTCAATTACGGCAGTTTCATCTCCTTTTGAAAATGCATTTTTAAGAAAATGCAGATTCTGCGGCAAAAATGACGGTGTATATTCTCCGAAAGGGACAAGTCTGCGTTTGGCGTACATTTGTGAAAGATTTCCGTTGGGATAAATCATAATGCATGCATTATATTTTTTGTTGTTTACATATTTTGATGTTCCGAAAAGCATGCTGATTTCCTTTTCTTTTACAAAATCACATAGTCTGTTTCTGTATATGCTGTCAGTGAAAAAATCATGGGATATTGCTGTTTCGGGAAGAATTATAAGCTCTGTTTTATCTGTTATGCTTGCTTCCGCTTGCTTCAGATAGCCGTCAAGCTTTTGATTGTTTGACAATTTGCGTTTTATTTCTCTTGTGTAATTTGGCTGTATCAGAAGAATTTCGGATGAGTCTTCATTTTCGGTTTCATAATGTACATCTGCTGCGCTTCCAATAATTACATTAATTAAAAAAATCACAGACGCTGATACTATACATAAAACTGAGGCGATTCTGATTGTTTTTAAAAAATAAAAAAAATATGCAAAACACATATTTATCATAACAATTATAAGGCTTACAAATAAGCCGCCAAATATTGAACAGGATGCAATAATATCGTTGTTGTATGCAACTATATTGCACAGTCTGTTCCATGAAAAGCTTATAGGAGCAATACCATGAAACCACTCTCCGAGAATATAGAGAAATGAAACGGTAAAAGTTAAAATTATCGGATTGTATGATTTAAATTTTTTAATTAGTAAAAAAGGTGCAGAAGCAGTCAGCGAAAGAATGAGTGCAATTGCTGTCACAATAAAAAATGACAGAAAAAAACCTGATTTTTTTTCTGTATAATTATAACCTACCGAAAAAAACCATAAATCTGCAAAAATATAAAAAGTATACAGATGAAAAAACATTGCTGTAAAGGCAGTTGTTTTTTTTGAAATGATGTCGTAAAATGTAGGGGTAAAGCTAATAAATACGACAAAATAAAATTCCGGAAAAATAAAAGAAAGGGCTGTTAATATGCCTGAAAAAACGCAGAAGACTGTATATTTTTTAACATTCATTTTGTTCACCTATAGTATATATTACCTGATTAGTTTAAATAAAAAATAGTTAATTATTCAAAAAAATGAATATATTTATTTAAAAGAGAAAAATATGCTTGCAATTTTGTAAAAATTGTTGTATTATATAAATGTATATGTTTATAGTTAGGAGCTTTTATATGGAATTAATTTCAATTGTTGTTCCTTGTTATAATGAACAGGAGGTTTTGCCGTTATTCTATGATGAAATAAAAAGAGTTACAGGTGAGATGAAGGAGTCAAATCCAGAGCTTTCATTTGAATATCTTTTTATTAATGACGGTTCAAAGGACTCAACGCTTGACATACTGCGAGAGCTTGCAGCTAAGGATAGCTGTGTTCGCTATATTTCTTTTTCAAAGAATTTTGGAAAGGAAGCAGGAATGTACGCCGGTCTTGAAAATTCAAAAGGCGACTATGTTGTTGTTCTGGATGCAGATTTGCAGCATCCTCCTAAGTTTATCCCGAAAATGTACAATTATGTAAAAAACGAAGGATATGACTGCGCAACAACACGACGAGTCAGCAGAGCGGGAGAGTCTAAAATACGTTCATGGTTTGCAAGGAAGTTTTATAGGATTATGAATAAAATTTCACAGACTGAAATTGTTGACGGTGCTCAGGACTTCAGATTTATGACAAGACAGATGGTAGATGCCATTTTATCAATGCAGGAATATAATCGTTTCTCAAAGGGCATATTCAGCTGGGTTGGCTTTAATACAAAATATATTGAATATGAAAATGTTGAAAGAGCAGCAGGCACAACTGCATGGTCGTTTAAAAATCTTTTTCTGTATTCTCTTGAAGGTATTTTTGCATTTTCAACAGCACCCCTTGCACTTGCATCACTGCTTGGTATTCTGAGCTGTTTTATTGCATTTATCATAGTTGTTTTCATAATAGTCAAAACACTCATATTCGGTGAGGACGTACAAGGCTTCCCGACAATTGTGTGTGCTATATTCTTTGTTGGCGGTCTTCAGCTTTTCTGTACAGGTATTTTAGGACAGTATCTTTCAAAAACATATCTTGAAACCAAGAAACGTCCTATTTATATTGCTAAGGAGACTGAGCAGGCAGTAAGAAGACAAGATGAAGATAAGTAAAATTAAAATTTCTGACAGGTATCTGAAAAACAAGTGGTATATAAAGTCGTTGGTTATCATACTGATAATTGTTTTTATTATCACGATCGGTGCACTTATTAAGTTTTATTTTGATGTAAATAAGGAAAGCAGTGGCAGTTCGGTTTTGGATAATAACATTATTGCTGATTTCGGAACATTGGACAGCAATTATGTATTTTATCGCAATAAAGAAGGTTTTGCAGGAGTAAAAGATGCAAATGATCGTTATATAATTGAGCCGTGCTGGAATAATATATTTTTTTTAAGTGACGGAAGATTTGTTGTTCAGAAAGAAAAAAATAATGAACTTACTATGGCTGTCATTGACAGCAATGAAAATTATATCACTCCTTTTGTTTTTAAGGAAGTTGTTTCAATCGGTACTGATTTTCTCGCTGCATATTTTAATTCCGAAGATGGATTTGCCCTTCTTGATACAAGTGGAAATTATTTGTCGGACAAGGTCTGGACAGGGTATGAGTACAGTGATACCAATAAGACAGTTTCTTTGACAGATAACACAGGAAAATACAGCTACAGGTATGAAAACAATTTTTTGGTTTGTACTGAAATTTCATTAGAACAAAAGGTTGAAAATTTTGACATCAGTTATTATTCGGATGACAATACTTTTATTCAGAATATCACCTCTGACAGGATCAATTCTGTTTTTCACTCGGCATGTCTTTATTTTTCATCAATGCTTTCGGGAAATACAGAGATAATATCTGATATAACAAACAAGCAATTTTTAAGCTCACTTTCAGGAAATAATTTATTTAATAACTGTACAGTTGAAGCAATAAATAATTTGAAAATCGATTATTCCGGCAATCAGTCAGATGGTTATATTGTTTCAGCGGAAATAATATATGATTATATTGAAGAAGATTTGCATATTGAAAATCTGAAATCTTTGGTTTCTCTCACATTTATAGATGATGAGAATCATGTTATCATTTTAAAAAGCATCAATAAAGAGGAATTGTAATGCAGTTTCTGTTTAGCAAATAAAAAGGAACGAGGTAAATACAAATGAGTAAAAAAGTAGCAATTATTATGGGGAGTGACAGCGATTTACCTGTTGTAAAAGGTGCTGTTGATAAGCTGAAGGAATTTGATGTTCCGTTTGAGGTGCATGTAATGTCTGCACACAGAACTCCTGATGCTGCTGCAGAATTTTCAAAGAATGCTGAAAGCAATGGTTTTGGCGTTATTATTTCGGCAGCAGGCAAAGCAGCGCATTTGGGCGGCGTTCTTGCAGCGCATACTATTCTGCCGGTAATCGGTATTCCTATAAAGTCATCAACACTTGACGGACTTGATGCACTTCTGGCAACAGTACAGATGCCAAGCGGTATTCCTGTTGCAACAGTAGCTATTGACGGTGCGGCAAACGCTGCAATTCTTGCAGTTCAGATGCTCGCTCTTTCCGATAATGAGCTTAGCATGAAGCTTTCTGACATGAAGGTAAAGATGGCAGAGGCTGTAAAAGCAAAGGATGAAAAGCTTTCAAAGGAAATTAACAATTTATAATTTATGTAAGGTATTCCTGTCTTTAGAAGTGACAGGTTACATATCCCCTTAAGCAGTAGTTTGTACTGCTGATGAGCGGAGACTGGCTGATGACAAGCATTAATGCATTTAATAATGCGGTTAGCCACTTATTGAATTTTATAACGGAGGAAAATTAAAATGGCAAATGTAGAAAGAACAGAGCAGCTTTACGAAGGAAAGGCAAAGAAGGTTTATTCAACAAATAATCCTGATTATGTTATTGTTGATTATAAGGATGATGCAACAGCATTCAACGGTGAAAAGAAAGGCACAATTTCAGGTAAGGGTGTCATTAATAACAGAATGACAAATTACATGTTTAAGCTTCTTGAAAAAGAAGGCGTTCCAACACATCTTGTTGAAGAAATCAGCGACAGGGAAACAATTGTAAAGAAGGTTGAAATTGTTCCTCTTGAAGTTATTGTAAGAAATGTAGCGGCAGGCAGCTTTTCAAAGAAGCTTGGCATTGAGGAAGGAACACCGCTTAAGAGACCTACACTTGAATTCAGCTATAAAAATGATGATTTAGGCGATCCGTTCATCAATGACTATTATGCTCTCGGTCTCGGACTTGCTACTGAAGAAGAAATTGCTGTAATTACAAAATATGCGTTTATGGTAAATGATTTCATGGTTAAGTTTTTCAAGAAGCTTAACATTGACCTTATTGATTTTAAGATTGAATTTGGCAGATTTAAGGGTGAAATTATACTTGCTGACGAAATTTCTCCGGATACATGTCGTTTCTGGGATAGTACAACTCACGAAAAGCTTGATAAGGACAGATTCAGAAGAGATATGGGCGGCGTAGAAGACGCATATAACGAAATTATGAAGCGCCTTATGGGTGAATAATTCAACTTTTCCGGACAAAGTCATAACAGAATTTTCATAAAGCCGTCAGAAAATTTATATGACTTTGTTCCAGCAAATTTCAGACGGCAGAATGGAGTTTCATATGGGCGGTTTTTTTGGAGCAGTATCCTCAAATGATTGTATTCAGGATGTTTTTTTTGGAACAGACTATCATTCGCATCTTGGCACAAGAAGAGGCGGTATGACATCTTTTTCACCTGAACTCGGATTTCAGAGAAATATTCACAGCATTGAAAATTCACCTTTCAGAACAAAGTTTGAAAAGGATGTAGAGGCAATGAGGGGTAATATATGTATCGGATGTATCAGCGATACAGACCCACAGCCGATTATGGTCCGTTCAAAGCTCGGACTTTACGCTATATGTTCAATCGGTATTATAAATAATGCTGAGGAGCTTTCAAATGAGCTTCTGCAAAAGGGATGCGCAAATTTTGAGACAATGAGCAGCGGTAATATAAATTCCGGCGGACTTATCGGAGCCTTGATTGCACAGAAGGACAATTTTGTTGAGGGTATCAGATACGCTCAGGAAAAGATAGTCGGAACTATGTCTCTCGTAATTATGACAAAGAATTCTATTATCTGCGCAAGAGATAAAAATGGTCGTTTGCCTATTATAATCGGAAAGCGTTCGGACGGGTATTGCTTTTCTTTTGAATCATTTGCATTCCAGAAGCTCGGATATAATACATGTCATGAGCTTAAAGCTGGTGAAATAACAGAAATTACAAAGGATGAGTACAGGATTTTAAGCGAGGGAACAGATGATATGCAGATTTGTTCTTTCCTCTGGACTTATTACGGTTATCCGAATGCATGCTATGAAGGAATAAACGTTGAAGCCATGCGTACACGCAATGGTGAGATTTTGGCAGAATCAGATATGAAAAACGGCAGACTGCCGGATGTAGATTATGTCTGCGGTGTTCCTGATTCGGGTATTCCGCACGCAATCGGCTATGCAAACAAAAGCGGTATTCCGTTTGCAAGACCATTTATTAAATATACTCCTACATGGCCAAGAAGTTTCACACCGACAAATCAGTCAATGAGAAACAGAATTGCAAAAATGAAACTGATTCCTGTACATGAGCTTATTGAAGGAAAAAAACTTCTGTTTGTGGATGACAGTATTGTCCGAGGAACTCAGATGCGTGAAACGGTTGAATTTCTTTATGAGAACGGAGCTAAGGAAGTTCATATGAGGTCAGCATGTCCTCCGATTATGTTTGGCTGTAAATACCTGAATTTTTCAAGAAGTACTTCTGAACTTGAACTCATTGCAAGACAGATTATTGATGAAAGTGAAGGAATTGAGGGTGTAAAATATATTGATGAGTACAGTGATTCATCAACGGAAAGAGGTAAGCATTTACGTGATGAGATTTGTCGCAGACTCAAGCTTACTTCACTTGAATTCCAGTCACTTGAAGGTACGGTAAGGGCAATTGGAAAGCCGGAATGCAGGCTTTGTTCATATTGCTGGAACGGAAAATAACGGATTTTGTATTGTACATAATAACAAAACAGTGTTATATTTTGAATTTATATTATAAGGAGATAAACTTATGAAAAGTTTTTCAGAAAGTTATAAAAATGCAGGCGTAGACGTAACAGCAGGCTATAAAGCTGTTGAACTTATGAAGGAACACGTAAAGAGAACTGCAACAGCAGGTGTATTATCAGGAATCGGCGGATTTGGCGGTCTTTTTGAACCGGACCTTACAGGCATTAACAAGCCTGTATTTGTGTCAGGTACAGACGGCGTAGGTACAAAGCTTAAAATTGCTTTCCTTATGGACAAGCATGATACTATCGGTATCGACTGCGTTGCAATGTGTGTAAACGATATTATCTGTTGCGGTGCAAAGCCGCAGTTTTTCCTCGACTATATTGCAGTAGGCAAGAACTATCCTGAAAGAGTAGCTGAAATCGTTTCGGGTATTGCTGACGGATGTGTACAGTCAGGCTGTGCTTTGGTTGGCGGTGAAACAGCTGAAATGCCTGGTTTCTATCCTGTTGATGAATATGATGTTGCAGGCTTTGCAGTTGGCGTTGTTGACAAGGACAAGATTTTAAAGCCTGAAACTCAGAAGGCAGGCGACGTTTTAGTTGCTATCAAGTCAAGCGGCGTTCATTCAAATGGCTTCTCACTTGTAAGAAAGGTATTTACAGTAAATGAACAGAATTTAGCAAGACATTACTCAGAGCTTGGCTGCACACTTGGTGACGCGCTTCTTACACCGACTAAGATTTATGTAAAGCCAATTCTTTCACTTCTTGAACAGGTTAATGTAAAGGCTATTTCACATATCACAGGCGGTGGCTTCTACGAAAACATTCCACGTTCACTTCCAAACGGCATTTCTGCAAAGATTGCCAAGAACGATGTGCAGGTGCTTCCGATTTTCGACCTTATTCAGAGTGTCGGCAATATTCCTGAAAGAGATATGTTCAATACATTCAATATGGGTGTTGGTATGATTGCTTCTGTTGACAAGAACGATGCTGATAAGACAGTTGAAGTACTTAACGCTTCAGGTGTTGAAGCATATATTCTCGGTGAGCTTGTTGACAGCGAAGACGGCGTAATTATCTGCTAAGAAAGGAAAAACAATGAAGAATATTGTTGTTTTGGTTTCGGGCGGCGGAACAAATTTACAGGCACTTATTGACGCACAGAAAAGCGGTATTATAAAAAACGGCAGGATTTCATGTGTAATCTCCTCCAAAGAGGGCGCTTATGCACTTGAAAGAGCCGCAAATGAAAATATTCCCACAAGGGTTATTCCACGAAAGGAATATGCAGATAACAAGAGCTACAGCAAGGCAATTCTAGATGCTCTTAACGAAGAAAAGGCAGATTTGATTGTACTTGCAGGCTTTATGATAATTCTTGATGAAATTGTTACTAAATCATATCCTTATAAAATTATTAACGTTCACCCTGCACTTATTCCGTCATTCTGCGGAGAGGGCTTTTACGGTCTTAAAGTACACGAAAAGGCACTTGAATACGGTGTAAAGGTGAGTGGTGCAACAGTTCATTTTGTAAATGAGGAAGCCGATGCAGGTGCGATAATCATGCAGAAGGCTGTTGCTGTTGAAAACGGCGATACTCCTGAAGTTTTACAGAAAAGAATCATGGAACAGGCTGAATGGAAAATTCTTCCGCAGACTGTATCTCTTTTCTGTCAGGATAAGATTGAAATTGTTGACGGCAGAGCTGTTGTAAATGAATAATACGAATGGAGTTTATTATGGAAAAAAGAGACATTTATGCTGAACTTAAAAATAATCCATACCCTGGCAGAGGTATTGTTATAGGTAAGTCAGAGGACGGAAAATATGCTGTTACTGCTTATTTTATCATGGGCAGAAGCGAAAACAGCCGTAACAGAGTTTTTGTTGAAGATGGTGAAGGTATCAGAACACAGGCTTTTGACCCTTCAAAGCTTACAGACCCACACCTTATCATTTATGCACCTGTAAGAGTTCTTGGCAACAAGACTATCGTTACAAACGGTGATCAGACAGATACTATTTACGAGCTTATGAACCAGCAGCAGACATTTGAACAGTCACTGCGTACAAGGGAATTCGAGGATGATGCACCAAACTATACTCCAAGAATTTCAGGTATCATGAAGGTTGAAGCAGGTGAGTACAGCTATGCTATGTCAATCTTAAAGAGTGCAAACGGAAATCCTGACTGCTGCAACAGATTTACATTCTCATATAAAAATCCGTTAAACGGTGAGGGACACTTCATTCATACATATATGGGTGACGGAAACCCGCTTCCAAGCTTTGAGGGTGAGCCAAAGCTTGTTTCAATTCCTAATGATATGGATGAGTTTACAGACAAGCTTTGGGAAAATCTCAATGAAGACAACAAGGTTTCACTGTTTGTAAGATACATTGAAATTGAAACAGGTAAATATACTACAAGAATTATTAATAAAAATAAATAAGGAGAAAATTTATGTCTGCTGAAATGTTTTTAAAATACGGCTGTAACCCAAATCAGAAGCCATCAAAAATTTTTGTTGAAAACGGAGACCTTCCGATTACCGTATTAAACGGTAAGCCTGGTTATATCAACCTTCTTGACGCATTCAACGGCTGGCAGCTTGTAAAGGAACTCAAGGAAGCTACAGGTCTTTGTGCCGCAACTTCTTTCAAGCACGTTTCACCGGCAGGTGCAGCAGTTGGCGTTGAGCTTGACGATACTTTAAAGAAAATTTACTTTGTTGACGATTTAGGCGAGCTTTCACCTATGGCTTGTGCTTATGCAAGAGCAAGAGGCGCTGACAGAATGTCCTCCTACGGTGACTTTATTGCACTTTCAGATACATGTGATGCATGTACAGCAAAGATGATTCAGCGTGAAGTTTCAGACGGTATCATTGCCCCTGGCTACACAGATGAAGCCCTTGAAATCTTGAAGTCAAAGAGAAAGGGTACATAC
>SVNU01000056.1 GCA_015066715.1 Ruminococcus sp.
AAATACGAACGCTGAGTTCTAAGCGAGGATCGTCAGTCCATTACCTTCTTATTATATCAAAATAAGCATAGCCTGTCACCACTGTAGTCAGCAGTTTGGACTATGCTAATATTATACCAAAGTGAGGGTATACAAAATGCAGTGTCCGGTATGTGGAAATGATACATTCAAAGACGATGATTTTGAGTATGATATTTGCAGTGAATGCTTCTGGGAATATGATACATGGCAGATTAACAATCCGGATTCTGGCGGCGGTGCAAATTGTCATTCGTTAAATGAATACAGAAAAATATATTCGGAACTTAAAAGAAAAAATCCGCAGTTTAGCTGCCGTAATGAATCGGACAGGCTGCTGATTGTAAGGAAAGACCGCAGCAAAGAATAAAAACAGGGCGGGTGCACCAAAATAAACAAAAATTCCTTGTAATAAAATCGAAATATTTTCACAAAAACCCTTGCTTTTTCTGAAAAAATATGGTATAATATCAAAGCATTTAAATCCGCAGACGAAAGTTATGCGAGAGTTTATGCCATTATATGACATTAAACAGGGCAGTCCGCTGCCGGCTGTAATGAAACAGCGGTAAGAATGCCGGAAATCAGGAGGAAAAAAGAATGAATGCATTAGAAATGATCAGCAGCTCAAGCATTAAGGCTGAAGCACCAAAGTTTGACATCGGTGATACTGTTAAGGTTCACGTAAAAATCAAGGAAGGCGACAAGAGCCGTATCCAGGTTTTTGAAGGTACAGTTATTGCCAAGAAGCACGGCGGTGTAAGCGAAACATTTACTGTAAGACGTGTAGCACACGGCTGCGGAATCGAAAGAGTATTCCCTGTACACTCACCTGTTGTTGAAAAGGTTGAGGTTATCAGACACGGTAAGGTTCGCAGAGCTAAGCTCTATTATCTCCGTGACAGAGTTGGTAAGGCTGCAAAGGTTAAGGAACTTATCAAGTAAGAAAAGGCGCTCTCCGGCATATATGCCGGAAGGCATTATGCCTTCAAGGAGGGACGTTAAAGTCCCTTTTTTGCTATTTTGATGCCGAAACGGCAGTATTTTATAGAAACGAGGTTGGAATTATGGAAGAATTCGGCAGCCAGGAAATAAAGGATAACAATACAGCAGAGGAAAATGCTGCACAGAATGAAGTGGATGCAGATAATCAGGCTGAGGCTTCAGAGTCGGAAGAACAGGCTTCTGATGTCAAAAATGACGGAGACGGCGAAAAGAAAACAAGTATACTGAATGAAATTCTTGAAATTTTTGAATCGGTTGTGATTTCTGTTTTTGTTGTACTTTTGATTTTTACATTTGTTGCAAGACCTGTTACAGTTCAGGGAAGGTCAATGTGTCCGACACTTGACAATAATGACAAGCTTATAATGAGAATGCTTTTTTATACTCCTCAGGTGGGAGATATTGTTGTTGTTGAAAATGAAAAATCCCACACATTAAAGCAGGGTACTGATGAGGTTGTTGAAGGCACTGGTCTTAAAAAACGTCTTATTAAAAGAGTTATTGCAGTTGGCGGACAGACAATTGATATTGATTTTAATACAGGTGCTGTTACTGTTGATGGTAAGGTTCTGGATGAAGACTATATTGCAGATTATACCAATTATAATGCAAAGGGGTTTGAATATCCTGTAACTGTACCGGAAGGATATGTTTTTGTTATGGGTGATAACCGTAATGATTCAACTGACAGCCGTGATGGTCGTGTTGGTTTTGTAAAGGAAGAAGATGTCCTCGGTGAAGCAATAGTGCGCTTTTATCCGTTTGACAAGTTTAAGCTTCTGGACTAAGCTTTAGAGGTGTGTGGAATTGGAAAGAGAAAAAATGACAAAGGAAAGTCGTGACGAATTACTTGAACGTATTCTTGAGGAAACAGCAAGAAAACCATATAAGCCGGGCACTGCACAGTCAAGAAGAGCTTCGCAGGTAACTGTAAGGCAGGCTGTGGCTGAAAGAAAAAGCACTTCAGCTCCTGCAACCGATAATTATCAGAAAAGCAGTGAGCAGTATACAGAGCATACGCAGATTTTTTCAAGTGTAAATAATCCGGAGCCGGTAGTGAATAATAATGTTCAGTATGAGAGAGAAACGGCTGCAGATAAAATTCAGAAAATAAAACAGGAAAAGGCAGCTGCTGCAAAAGCTGCAATAATGAGGAAAGCTGAAATTGATAATTCTATAATGCAGCAGAATGCTGATGCAGGGCTTTTAAGACATGAACAGCCTGCATTTTCAGATAACAGCAATAATTATGATGGTTATGACAGTTATGATGAAAATGATGGCTATAATGATTATGATGAAAATAATGATTATGGTGAATACGACGGATATGATGAATATGACGATGAAAAGGTAAACATCGTTATGTCGGATGAAGAGTATGACAATATGATACTCGAAGAATTCGAACAGACAAAAAATCGTGTTGTAAAAAGGATACATAATATCATTCAGCTTGTATTCTATGTATTCTTTGTTTGCTTTGTGATATTTAATTTTATATTTCCGATAGCAGGTGTTTCGGGAGATTCAATGCTGCCGACGCTTAAAGACGGAGACAAGCTTCTTACATCAAGTATTTATACTCCGCAAAGAGGTGATGTTGTTGTAATAGACAACAAAACAGCGGCGCTTATTGATGAAAACGGAAATGTTACCGAAAAAAGCGGTCTTGACTGCATGATTTCAAAAAGAATTATTGCTCTCGGCGGCGATACTGTTGATTTCGATTTTGAAAACGGAACAGTAACTGTAAACGGTGAAGTGCTTGATGAGGGTTATATCAGTGAACCTACAACACGTGATGAGGGTGCATTTGAATATCCTCTCACAATTCCTCAGGGATATGTATTTGTACTTGGTGATAACAGGAATATTTCAAAGGACAGTCGTCATAGTGATATAGGTCTGATACCGCAGGACGAAATCTCCGGAAAGGTTATTATGAAAATTTATCCATTCGGAAGTATTGGCGGCGTTGAGTAAGGAAAGGAGAAAGAAATGGCGGAAATGAAGGACATTCAGTGGTTTCCGGGTCATATGACCAAAACCCGACGGATGATTCAGGCAAATCTTTCTCTGGTGGACGGTGTTGTCGAAATTCTTGATGCACGAATTCCTGTTTCAAGCAGAAATCCTGAAATGGACAGGCTTGTTAAGGGAAAGCCGAGAATGCTTATTCTGAATAAGGCAGACATGGCTGACAGTAACGCAACTGAAAAGTGGATTGGTTTTTACAAAGCCAGGGGATTTACTGTTATAAAATGCAACTGCAAAACAGGTGATGGTATCAAGGCGTTTTTGCCTGCCGTTAAAAATCAGATGCTCAAAGAGCTTATGGACAAGCGGCGTGCAAAGGGTATTGAAGGCGCACCGCTCAGACTTATGATTGTTGGTATTCCGAATGTCGGAAAATCATCATTTATAAACCGTATGGCAAAATCAAAAAAAGCAAAGGTGGAGGACAGACCGGGGGTTACACGTACAAAGCAATGGGTGAAGCTTGGTGACAATGTTGAAATGCTTGATATGCCCGGTGTACTCTGGCCGAAGTTTGAAGATCAGGAAGTTGCAAGAAGACTTGCCTTTACAGGTGCTGTAAAGGATGATATTCTTGACAAGGAAGCGCTGGCATCCTTCCTGCTTGAAAATCTTGCGGAAAATTATGCGAAGTCCCTTACAGAACGCTATAAAATAGAAATTCCGGATAAGGTTGATGATGATATGCTTATTCCGGGCGGTATTGCCAGAGGCTTTGAGATTCTTGAAAATGTCGGCAGAAAAAGAGGTATGCTGATTTCCGGTGGTGAAGTAAATACTGAAAGAGCCGCAATTACTGTTCTTGACGAATTCAGATGCGGAAAGCTCGGCAGGATTACTCTTGAAATGCCAAAGGCTACGGAGGATGAAAATGAATCCGCTTTATGAATATGATGAGGCTGTGAGAAACAGTGTGGGAGCTTTCTGCGGAGTTGACGAAGCAGGGAGAGGTCCGCTTGCCGGTGATGTTTATGCGGCAGCTGTGATTTTAGACCCTGACAACCCTATTGAGGGACTTAATGACAGTAAAAAGCTTTCTGAAAAAAAGCGTGAAGCTCTTTATAATGAAATAATTGAAAAATCCCTTGATTACTGTATTGCAAAAGCTACAATTGCTGAAATAGAACAGATAAATATTCTTTCAGCGGCAATGCTTGCAATGAAGCGTGCAGTTTCAGGGCTTGAAAGATTGCCTCAGCTTGCGCTGATTGACGGAAACAAAACCCCCGATTTACAATGCGATGCAAGGGCAGTTGTGAAGGGTGACGCAACATCTGCTTCGATTGCTGCTGCATCAATTCTCGCAAAGGTTGAAAGAGACAGATACATGCTTGAAAAAGCAAAGGAGTATCCACAGTACGGTTTTGAAAGGCATAAGGGATATGGTACAAAGCTGCACAGGGAAAAAATACTTGAGCTGGGATCGTGCCCACTGCACAGACCGTCGTTTTTAAAGAAAATATATGCGAAAAAATAACTATGGTCGTGAGTATGAACAGATAGTATGCGGATATCTTGAAAGTCAGGGAATGAAAATTCTTGACAGAAATTTTACCGTCAGCGGCGGTGAAGCGGATATTATCGCATCGGATGGAATGTACATATGCTTTGTGGAGGTTAAATACCGTACGGTAAGGGCGGTTGACGCATATTCAAGTGTCGGGTTTAAAAAGCAGGGCAGAATAATAAAGGCTGCAAAGGGGTATCTCTCAAAGCACAGGACAGAGTTGCAGCCGAGATTCGATGTCGTTTTCGTTTTTTCTGACGACGGGGAAATTATTTTTGATTATATAAAAAATGCTTATGACGCTTCACAGAGATGACTCTGTGAAGTCTAAGATATGGTTTTGAAAAAAAGCCACCAAATTATAATATGCCGTTTTATTATGGCAGAATGGAGAAGGTTATGTTTTATAAAAGTACAAGAAACAGCAATATCAAGGTTGAAAGTGCTACAGCTATCACTCAGGGTATTTCAGAAGAAGGCGGACTTTTTGTGCCTGAATCAATTCCTGAGCTGACTCTTGATGAGGTTAAGTATCTTGCAGGTCTTAATTATTCATGCAGAGCTGCTTATGTTTTCAAGAAGTTTCTGACTGACTTTACAGATGCGGAAATTCAGTACTGCACAGACAATGCATACAGCACAAAGAATTTTGAAACAGAAAGCATTGCTGAAATTTCACAGCTTTTTGATGGTACATACATGCTTGAACTCTGGCATGGTCCTACATGTGCATTCAAGGATATGGCACTTCAGATTTTACCATACTTCCTTACAACATCAGCTAAAAAGATTAATATTGACAAGAAAATTGTTATTCTTGTTGCAACATCCGGTGATACAGGTAAAGCTGCTCTTGAAGGCTTTAAGGATGTTGAAGGAACACAGATTATGGTGTTCTATCCTGAGGATGGTGTAAGTCCGATGCAGAAGCGTCAGATGACAACTCAGGAAGGTTCAAATGTCGGCGTATGCGCTGTAAAGGGTAACTTCGATGACTGTCAGAATGGAGTTAAGGCAATCTTTACAGATGCGGACATCAAGAAGAAGATGAGTGATGCAGGACTTATGTTCTCAAGTGCAAACTCGATCAACTGGGGACGACTTGTTCCACAGATTGTTTATTATATTTCAACATATGCATCTCTCGCTGAAAGCGGTGAAATTGCACTTGGCGACAAGATTAACATAGTTGTTCCGACAGGTAATTTCGGTAACATTCTTGCGGCTTACTATGCTAAGAAAATGGGACTTCCTATCGGTAAGCTTATATGCGCTTCAAATGTAAACAAGGTTCTTACTGATTTCATTGAAACAGGTGTTTATGACAGAAACAGAGAATTTTTTGCAACATGCTCACCGTCAATGGATATTCTCATTTCAAGCAACCTTGAAAGACTTCTTTACATCATTACAGACGGCGATGATGCACAGATAAGAGAATGGTTTACAAGTCTTGCACAGACAGGTAAATATGAAGTAACAGACGCTGTCAAGGCAGTACTCAAGGAAGAATTCTTCGGCGGCTACTGTGATGATGAACAGACAAAGGCTACAATTCATGATATTTATGAAAAGTATTCATATACATGTGATACTCATACAGCTGTTGCAGTAAAGGTTTATGAGGATTACAAGAAGGCTACAGGCGATACAACAAAGACTGTTATCGCTTCAACAGCAAGTCCTTATAAGTTCAGCGCAAGCGTTCTTGAAGCTATTGAAGGCAAAAAGTCTGACATTGATGAGTATGAAATGGTTGACAGACTTGCAGAGCTTTCAGATATTCCTGTACCTGCTGCTCTTGCTGACCTCAAGAACCGTGAAAGAAGATTTACAGGTTCTATTGACAAGACTCAGATGAACAGCTTTGTTGAAAAGGAATTTGGTCTTTAATAATGGCGCTTTTTGCAATCGGTGATCCGCATCTTGCACTGAGTGTTAAAAACAAGAGCATGGATATTTTCGGTGGCTGGGAAAACTATATTGAGCTGCTGGAAAAAAACTGGAAAAATCTTATTGCACCTGATGATACTGTTGTTCTGGCAGGGGATATTTCATGGGCTATGAAGCTTGATGAAGCCTTTGAAGATTTTGCGTGGATAGAAAGTCTGCCCGGAAAGAAAATTATTCTTAAAGGAAATCATGACTACTGGTGGACTTCAAAGACCAAGATGGAAAACACTTTCTCAAAATGGGGCTTTGAAACTCTTAACATATTGCATAATAACTGCTATACTTACGAAAATTATGCTGTTTGCGGTACAAGGGGCTGGGTTAATATGCCCGGCGAACCGGCGGACGCAAAGGTTCTCGCAAGGGAAGCGGGACGTCTTACAGCTTCTCTTGAAGAAGCTGTAAAGCAAAAGCTTCAGCCAATGGTTTTTATGCATTATCCTCCTGTTTATGGCAACAACTGCAATTATGACATACTTGATGTTCTTTACAAATATAATGTAAAGCAGTGCTTTTATGGGCATTTGCACGGTCCGTCAATAAAATATGCCATAAACGGTGAGCGTGACAACATAAACTACAGGCTTATATCGGGTGATTATTTACAATTTATGCCACTTAAAATACTATAAAATTGTAAAAAATGTAGAAGTCGAAATTTTATGTGGAAAATAAAAAATTATTATGATATAATAATTAAGGTGTGTACCTAAGTGTACTTATATTTAAATTTGGAGGACTTAAAAAATGAGTTTAAAATCATCAACTAAGGTTGACGTAAATACAACTGAATTGGTATTTACAGCTGATGCTGAAACATTTGCAGCGGCAGTTGAAAAGGCATTCCAGAGACAGAAGAAGAATATTACTGTTCCTGGTTTCAGAAAAGGTAAGGCTAGCAGAAAGCTTATCGAAAAGTATTACGGCGAAGGCGTTTTCTTTGAAGAAGCTATCAATAATATTATCAATGAACAGGTTCCGGATGCTATCAAGGAAGCAGATCTTGTTCTTGTTGATACTCCTAAGATTGAAGTACTTTCAGCTGACCTCGAAGCAGGTGTTGAATTCAAGGCTGTATGCGTTACAAAGCCTGAGGTTACAGTTGCTGAATACAAGGGTATAAAGGCTCCTAAAAAGGTCAAGGATATAAATGACGATGATATTAATGCTCACATTGAACAGATTAAGCAGAGAAATGCAAGAATCATTTCAGTTGATGACAGAGCATGCGAAATGAAGGACGAAGTTGTTATTGACTTTGAAGGCTTTATTGATGGTGTTGCTTTTGAAGGCGGTAAGGCTGAACAGTTCCCTCTCAAGCTTGGCAGCGGTCAGTTTATTCCTGGCTTTGAAGATCAGGTTGCAGGTCATTCAATCGGCGAAGAATTTGACATTAATGTTACATTCCCTGAAACATATCAGATGGAAGAATATGCCGGCAAGGATGCAACATTCAAGGTTAAGATTCATGCTATCAATGCAACAGAATATCCTGAATTTGATGATGAGCTTATCAAGGATACAACAGAATTCGATACTGTTGATGAATGGAAGGCAGACCTTAAAACAAAGCTTGAAGCTCAGGCTGAATCAAGAGCTGAAAGTGAATTTGAAAACTATGTAATCCAGAAGGTTATCGATATGACAGACGGCGTAATTCCTAAGTGCATGTTTGATCACAGAATCGATGGTCTTATCAATGATTTTGCATTTAATCTTAAGCAGCAGGGCATGAGTATTGATATTTATCTCCAGTACACAGGCATGGATATGGATTCATTCAGAGATACATTCCGTGACAGAGCTGAAAATGAAGTCAAGCTCAGACTTGCACTTGAAAAGATTGCTGATAATGAAAACATCAATCCTTCAGAAGATGAAATCAATGCAAAGCTTCAGGAAATTGCTGATGCCAACAACATGTCAGTTGACGAAATCAAGAACAGAATTCCTATGGATGACTTAATTACAGATATGAGAGCAACGGCTGCGCTTGAAGTTGTAAAGGAAAATGCTGTTGTTGATAATACAATTGAAACAGATAAAAAAGACGATGAAGAATAATTAAGCTTTAAAGGTGTGCTGTCCGATAGTGGGCAGCAACCTTTGTATATTGAGAAATTGCGGGATGTCCCGAAAGAAAGTGAGAGAGAATATATGAGTTTTGTACCTTATGTTGTAGAACAGACAAGTCGAGGAGAACGTTCATATGATATTTTTTCCAGACTTTTAAATGACAGAATTATTATGCTTTCAGAGGATGTTAATGATACAACGGCAAGTCTCGTTGTGGCACAGCTTCTCTATCTTGAAGGTCAGGATCCTGAAAAGGATATAAGCCTTTATATTAACAGCCCGGGCGGTTCCGTAACTGCCGGCATGGCTATCTATGATACAATGCAGTATATTAAATGCGATGTATCTACAATTTGTATCGGACTTGCAGCGTCAATGGGAGCGTTTTTACTTTCATCAGGGGCAAAGGGAAAGAGAATTGCTTTACCTAACAGTGAAATTATGATTCATCAGCCTCTGATTTCGGGCGGACTTCAGGGTCAGGCAACTGATATTAAAATCAGAACAGAAAATTTACTTAAAACAAAGGAAAACTTAAATCGTATTCTCAGTGAAAATACAGGAAAGACATATGAGGAAATATGTCGGGATACTGATCGTGATAATTTCATGACTGCAGCGGAAGCGCAGGCATACGGTCTTGTTGATAAGGTAATCAGTCATAGATGATAATTAATGGGGGAGATAATCAATGGCAGAAAAACCAACAAAATTTTGTAATTTTTGCGGAAAAAGTGAAGATAAGGTACAAAGTGTTTTTACTGCGGGAGCTTCCAATATATGTGATGAATGTGTTGTCTATTGCTACGAATTGCTTATGGGGCCTCTTGCAAAGCCAAAACGCAGATCTGAATCAAAGTCAAAGCATGCGTCAGATACAACAACAATAAATCTTCTTACACCTGCTGAAATTAAAGCGGTTCTGGATGAGTATGTTGTTGGACAGGATAAGGCTAAAGTCACACTGGCGGTTTCTGTATATAACCATTATAAGAGAATTATCAATCAGGAAAATTCCGATGATGACGGTATAGATATTCAGAAAAGTAATGTCCTTCTTTTAGGTCCTACAGGTGTTGGTAAAACTTTTCTTGCGTCAACCCTTGCAAAGATTCTTGATGTTCCTTTTGCAATTGCGGATGCTACTACAATTACAGAGGCCGGCTATGTAGGCGATGATGTTGAAAATGTTCTTTTAAGGCTTATTCAGGCAGCAGATTTTAATATTGAAGCTGCTGAAAGGGGCATTATCTACATTGATGAAATTGATAAGATTTCAAGAAAATCGGAAAACACTTCTCTTACAAGAGATGTAAGTGGCGAAGGTGTTCAGCAGGCACTTTTGAAAATTATTGAGGGTACTGTTTCAAATGTTCCTCCGCAGGGCGGCAGAAAGCACCCGAATCAGGAATTTATTCAGATTAACACCAAGAATATTCTGTTTATTTGCGGCGGTGCGTTTGATGGTCTTGAAAAGTCAATTATCAAGAGAATTAATTCATCAGCTCTTGGGTTTGGTGCGGATGTACGTTCGAAGAATGAAATGGCAAAAAATGTTTTTCATAAGGTTATACCGCAGGATCTTGTTAAATTCGGTATTGTTCCGGAGCTTGTTGGACGTCTTCCTATTATCACTGTTTTAGATGAGCTTGATGAAAATGCACTTGTGCAGATTCTTACAGAACCGAAAAATGCGCTTCTCAAGCAGTATAAAAAGCTTTTTGAGTATGATGATATTGAGCTTAACGTTGAGAATGATGCGCTTATGGAAATTGCAAAAAAAGCAATTTCACAAAAAACCGGTGCAAGAGGGCTTAGAGCTATCATTGAGGAGGTTCTCATGCAGCCTATGTTTGAAGCGCCTTCAGATCCGGATATAACAGGAATTACTGTTACAGCTGATTCTATCAAGGGAGAGGGAAAGCCAATTTTTGAAATGAAAAAAAGGCGTGGTACTTCAGAACAAACAGCATAAAATATAAAGCAGATACATGATTATCATGTATCTGCTTTTGTGTTAATATCCCAAAGGTTCTGCAACAAGAATAACTTTTATTCTGTTTTTATGTCTCTGCTGTGCTGAAACAAGGAAGTTACAGCAGATTCTGTCACTGCTTTTACATCCGGATGTCATACTGTCACAATTGCCTGCAAATGCTGCACATTCGCCTTTTTCGTGACAGTAGGTATCGCATGAAAGTCGGGCAGTATTGGCAGGTGCTGCAATAGTTTTTACTCGATTTACTGCATCGTCCAGATTCTTTACAAGCTTATTACAGCCTGCAACAACAATAACTGATTCAGGTCCGAATGCTATAGCTGCAATGCGATTGCTGTTTCCGTCAACATTATATAATTCGCCGTTTTCTGTTATAGCGTTTGCGCTTGTGAAATAAACGTTTGTATTGAAGCAGCCTATATAGAATTCACGTATTCTTTCTGGTGTATAATCTGCTCTGTCAAGAAAATTATAGCCGTCATTTTTAAGCATATCAATAATTCCACACTCTTTGAGAGATGCTGAACCGCCGCTTCCTATAAGGTCATCTTTTGAAATGAGTGTTTTTACAATTTCAGGAACCTGCTCCTTTGTATCTGCAATAAAAACCTGCATATTATTACTTTCAAGTGCTTTTTTGGTTTTTTCCATTCTAAGTTTTGTTACCTTCATTATATTTGCATCCATTATAAATTACCTCCGCTTGAAATATATTAACAGAAAGGACGTCTGTCAGAGACGTCCTTTAGTTTATTATGATTCTTCCGGTACTTCAAAATTGAATGGGTCATATCTGTCAACCGCATCCTCGTTCATCTTAACATCGAGTTCTTCAACCCATGTGTCAAGATTTTCCTGAAGTGAGTCTGAATACATCGAAAATCTAACATTCTCTATAACTGCTTCTGTCCAGAGGTCTTCTTCTGTCATTCTTTCTTCAATATCAAGCTTTACTGCGATATATACAGTGCCTTCATCTTCAATTATTTCAGGAATTCCGATTTTTGTATTCGGATTGTATGCCCAGTCATAGAAAGTCTTGGACGGATTATATGTCAGTTCGTCTTCTTTTGTTTCTTCATCCGTTGTTACAGCCGGAATGATTGATTCATTTGCATATGGATCAGTTGTAGTTGTTGTAGTTGTTGTTTCTGTATCTGAACCTTCAGGAGTAGTTGTTACAGCCGGTTCAGTTGTTTCCTCGGCGGGAGCGTCTTCTGTTCCGCCGTTTGCTTTTTCCTCTGTATATTCGTTGTAATCGTCCATAACCTCGTTGAACTTTTCGAGCATTTCCTTTTCGTCAGAAGCGCCTTTGACTGTAGTGAGATACTTGTCAGCCATATTCATAACTTCTTTTTTGCCTGCTTCGTCAAGATCGTTTCCTTCTGAATCATGAAGGTCAAGAGATACATATTTTACTCTGACATTATTTTCGATATAATGCTCCTTCAGAGTACTTTCCTGAACATTTTCAGAACCGCCTTCACCATAAATTGCATCAAAAATTGCTGATGCCTTATATGTGTTTAGAATTACCTCTTCAAATGATTCTTCGCCAATTCCGTTTTTATAGTACATGTTTTCGGGGTCATCATAAACAGATTCGACATAATCCTCTGCATCTTCAATTTCCTTTTCGGTGAGTGTAAGCTGCATTTCATCGAATTTCTTAATTACTGCAATATGTTCGTTGCAGTTTGACATAGTTTTACTGTTAAGCCATTCAAGGAAAGGAGCACCCTCGATTGTTGCTTTTTCAAGTGCTTCCTGATCTTCAGTATCGAGCTCCTCGTTTTCTTCAAGTGCAAGTCGTTTTGCATCCTCAAGTGCCACATACTGGTAGTAGATATATACACCGGCTTTTAATTCATAACCGTCTACTGACATTACGTATGCAGTTGACTGACCTGTTGTGCATCCGGCACATGAAATCATAACAGCCGATGCAATAAATGCTGTAAGACATTTTTTTATTTTTCTGAACATTTTTAATCTCCATTCCGCCGTATGAATATTTCAACGGCAATATGTTTATGCTTTATATTTACCGATTCACCGATAAATATAGTGTGTATTGTCATATACTATATAATTATACAATATTAAAATTTATAAGTCTATAGTTTTGAGAAAAAAATTTCAAATTTTCATTAATTTTTCAAATAATGTGGATATTTACGTTAAATTATGGTATAATTATTACTACATTTATTAAGATGGGGGTCTGAAAATGAAAGTGCTTATTACAGGTGCAAGCTCCGGAATCGGCAGGGATATGGCAAGATATTTGTCCGCAAAAGGGTTTGACCTTGTTCTTACCGCAAGGAATACCGAAAGGCTTGAACGGCTTAAAAAAGAACTTAAAACCAGTGTGGATATTATTTATTGTGACCTTGCAAAGGAAAATGCTGCATTTGAGCTTTATCAGGAATGTCGGGGAAAAGGTATTGATATGCTTATCAATAATGCAGGATATGGTGTTTTTGGTGAGTTTCATGAAACTGACATATCCGATGAGCTTGACATGCTTAATGTAAATATCCGTTCACTTCATATTCTGACGAAGCTGTTTTTGAAGGATTTCAGAAAGCGCAACAGGGGGAAAATCCTTAATGTTGCATCAAGCGCCGGATTTATGACCGGACCTATGATGTCCTCTTACTATGCTTCAAAAAACTATGTTGTAAGGCTTTCACTTGCTATCCACGAGGAACTGAGAAGATGTCGGAGCAGAGTAAAAATCAGTGTTTTCTGTCCGGGGCCTGTTGAAACGAATTTCAATAACAGGGCCGGTGTTAATTTCAGTGCCCCTCCCATTTCAAGCGAATATGCGGCAAAATATGCTGTTGACAAGTGGCTTGCCGGAAAAACCATAATAATTCCCACAGCTGCAATGAAGCTTGGTGTTATGGCATCAAAGCTTCTGCCGGTCAAGCTTCTGGGTGCAATAACCTGTGAAATTCAGCACAGGAAATCCAGATAAAACACTATGATATTTCGCTGAAGTTTCCAAGGAATTTGAAATATTCAAGCTCCTCTGAAAGCTCGGCAAGGAGTGTCTGCACCTTCGAGTCGGATATTTTTCCGTTAAAATCAAGATAAAACAAAACGTCAAAACTGCCGTCCGCAACAGGGCGGCTTTCTATTTTGCTGAGGTTCATATTATGTATGAAAAACTTTGTCAGAATTCTGTAGAGACTGCCGGAGCTGTTGGGAATTTTGAGATTTACAGATATTGTGTCAGCGTCATCTGAAACCCTGAAATCCTTTGAAATGCATATGAATTTTGTGAAATTTGGAATAACATTCGATATGCCTTTTTCAAGTATTTCCATTTCGTATAAATCTGCACAGCTTTCAGAGCATACTGCGGCACAGTCAACACCGCTTTTACTTACATATTCTGCAGCAGTTGCTGTATTGATTGATTCCACAGGTTCAAATCCGTGCTCGCCTATATATACAGAACACTGGCTGAGCGCCTGTGGGTGAGAATAAACTTTTTTTATATCGGAAAGCTTTGTACCTTTTTTTACGGCAAGGCAGTTTGTGATTTCTGTTTTGATGGTTTTTACTATATATACATTATATTTTCTCATAAGGTCGTAGCTTTGTGTTACTGAACCTGCGGTTGAGTTATGTATAGGAATGATACCGAAATCAATTTTACCCTGTTCAACAGCTTTGAAAACATCTTCAAAGTTATTGTAAAAGGTGATATCGTTATCAGGGAAAAGCTTTCTTGCGGCAACTTCGGAGTTTGAACCGGATGTGCCCTGACATCCGACGGAGCATTTTTCACTTAATCTGAGCGGAATTGCTTCAGAGAGTCTGGTATTACTGAAAAACTCTGCCTGCTGAAGTGATTTGCTGATGTCCATAATTTCAGTAAAGAGTGCAGCAGATGCATCCTTTAAATGCTCGGGACTTTTATCCCTTACCTTATCAATTATAACTTTTTCTCTGCCCGGATGAAATACAGGAAGGTTATTTTCTATTTTGTATAGTGCGACCTGACGGCATAAGTCCATGCGCTTTTCAAAATCGCTTAAAATCTGATTGTCGATAATGTCAATTTGCTTTCGCAGCTGCTCTAAATCCATGTATTTGTATTCCTTTCGGCTTTATTTTTTCTACAGATATAATTATATCACTTTTTGGAAAAAAATCAATATTCTTTTTGATTATGACAAAACTGTTTTAAAATAATTTTTAAATGAAAAATTTATATTTTTCTTTCTGTTTATATCCCTTACTTTTCTTGCTTGCACAAGAAAAGTAACAAAAGAATGCACAAACTTTCTTATAAAAAGAAAGTTTGAACAAAGAAAATTGAAGCGTCATAATTTAAAATACAATCATACTGTTTCTCATTAAAAGAACTATCATACCCGATAAAAAGTAAACTATTGCAGATAGTCTGCATATAACGCAATTCTCCCCGCAAATTAAGTTGTAGTTTGAGAAAGCTTGAAATTTCGAACTTACAAATTCTATTTTAATTGCAA
>SVNU01000057.1 GCA_015066715.1 Ruminococcus sp.
CCACACTTCCGCTCATCCTCGCCGCAACCTTGTCTATCCATTCGGTATTTTTCTCAAGAGGAATAATCGCCTCCGCACCGTCCTCACCTACCCTTGCTATGTGCTCTCGGGTTACGATGCCGCCTTTTGCATGTCCTGCAAGATTTAATTTTTCAACCACAAGCGCCGCATCAGACGGAGAATTTACATATACACTCGAAGAACCGCCGAGACCATTAAGATACGAAATATAGCTATCAACTGTATTTATGATATTGCCGAAATTTGAATGTAAACCGTCAAGAAAATTATTGCCCCACAAATCCGCTCCGTTTCTTCCACTTTCACCAAGTGCCGCATTTTTACCCTCAACAGTATTTACAATATCATTCATAAGGGAATTGACATCACCATTATATTTAGAATATTCAATTCTTGCCTGTGTCCGTAGATTTCCGATACCGTCAAGATGTGCCTTTGTGTAGCCCGGTGTACCTTTTTTAACTTCCTTTTCATAATCATCATACATCTGTTCTATAGTTTCAACCTGTTCCTTCGCCTGTTCTTCGGTCATTTGTTCAGCTTTTTTAAAGTGTGTTTCAAGCAGCAACAGAGTTTCTTCGGATGAGTCTGATGATGCAAGTTCATAATTTTCCATTATTGCAGTAATATCTGAAAACGTTTGACCTGCTTTCATATACTCATCACCTAATGTTTCAACAACCGGTTCTAATTCGGCAATTTCATTTTTATAACGTTCAATGGCATAATGTATTGCATCCTTTTTACTGAATTCATTATCCCAATCGAAAGTTCTATTAGACATAGCCTGCAAATCATTATATGAAACTGCACCGCTTTCAAGCTTTTCAAGTCCGTCATATAACGATTGTAAAAGATTGCTGTTTACTTCATATTCTTTGGAAAGGTCTTCATATTGTGTTCTTGCCGCTTCTTCCCCTGCAACAGCTTCGTTATATTCAGCTTCATAAGCCTGCAATTTAGCTTTGGTACGCATCTGAGTTATAACATCTTCAATACTGCCTTTCAGTTCATCATATTTTTGAATTTCCCCGTCAATAATTTCAAATTCAACCCCTGTTGCTTCTGAAAGGGTTGTTAAAATAGCCGTTGCCCTGTCCTCATAACCTGTTTTAACCTTACCGTTTTTGTCTACGAGATTATCAAGCTGGCCAAGTAAGCTGTCATAATGCTTGTATTCATTGTCAATCTGCTTGACCTCATCCTCGGTCTTTTTTGAAACTTCTTCAAGACTTTCAGCGAGTTCTTTGTTTTTATCAATCAAG
Source organism: Ruminococcus sp. (assembly GCA_015066715.1). Taxonomy (GTDB): domain Bacteria; phylum Bacillota; class Clostridia; order Oscillospirales; family Ruminococcaceae; genus Porcipelethomonas. The sequence goes on from SVNU01000057.1 coordinate 1,287, forward strand.
TCCTTTTGTGCATCTGTAAGATTTATTGTTTCTTCATGGATAAGATTAAGAGGGTCAACAATATCAAGAAGAAAATCAACTGCAACAGGCAGTAACTCCACAATATCTGTAATAATATCCATTATAAAGGATAATGCAGGCTCTAAAAAATTATATATATTCTCAATCACCGGAAACAGCGTTTCTACAAGTTCACCAACCGTTTCCAATGATGTTTCAATAAGCGGCATGAATTTTTCGCCTGCATCAGATAAAATAGGCATTATGTATTCTTCAGCTGATTTACCGATTGTTTCAATAACCGGAATAACCTTATCCGTAAAGAAATCAAGTGCAGGTTCTATATTTTCATCAAGAAAACTGCTGAGCCTTTCAACACCGGGAAGAACAAACTTTTCAAGTATTGGCTCCCCTATATCAGCCTTAACCTGTCTCCACTTTTCAGAAAGGTTCGCCATCTGATTTGCGTACTGTCCCGATTCCTTGGCCGCCTGTCCAACAGCCCCTGACTGCTTCATCATGTTCTGGGCGTACTCAAGACGTGTTGCCTGTTTAATTTTCTCCTCCAGCTTTGCCCATTCCTTAGTTTCAGAAACAAGTCCCTTTTCCACCGCATAAGCTGCCATCTGCGTGTCATTGGCAAACAGCCCAATTGCTTCACCGCCCTCATAGGAACCGTTGACAAAGCTGTTTAAATGGGACATACTCTCATCAAGTGACTTATCCCAGAACGCCGCCGCATCTGCCGCAAGCAAAAGACCGTCCTGCGCGTAGGATGTGGCATCATCAATGTCGTAGCCTAAACCTTTGAATTTTGCCGTCATACTGGTCATGTACGGTGTAAGTCGGCTGTCAACCATTCCTGTGGCGTATGCTACCTCTCCCATTTTCTCCGTGGCAGAATCTGCGTAACCGCCCATAATCTGCTCAAAGGCTGATTCTTCGGCGGCTACAGTTGCCGACAAATCAACACAAGCCTTGCCGAAATCAATAATCTTGTCGGTTGCAAAGTATGTAATAACCGCACCGCCGATTTTCTTGAATGCACCTGTCAGACGGCTTTCGGAGCTTTCAGCCTTGCCGGATAATCCGTCAAGCTCCTTTTTTGCTTCGTCCATGCCGTCAAGTACAACTTTACCGAGCAGCTTAAATACATCCATAACCGTCACTCACCTCCCGATAAAACATCCTCTATTTCCTTTACGGCATCTTCCAGCTGCTTTACATCAATATCCTGCGGAATGCACGCAAGCCTGAAATCCTCCCAGGATCTGCCTGTATTCTTGTGAAGCCAGAACTCCCAGAGCCTTTCCTCACTGCACATGTCAAAGAATTCATCAATAAAGCCACACAGCCTGCCTGTTGAAATAAAGCCGTCAAGCATGGAAAAGGCGCTGCCGCCATAACGTTTGCAAAGTAAATCAAAGAATGTTATTACTCCGTCTTTTCCGCACCGAATAATTTCGAGATTTCCGTAAAAAAATCAGCAAATTCATCCTTTTCGGCAACTGCCTTAATCATTCTGACAGTTACGACAGGCGACTGCTTTTCGATTTCTTCCGCTGTTTTACCGGAGAGTGAGCCTAAAAAAGCACAGATTTCCTTTTCGCATTCCGGAAGCTTCTGTGCTGCAATTTCAAATATTTCAAAGGCTACGGCGATACCTGCCGATCTGTATCTCTCCTTGCCTGCCATATTCTTAAAGCTGTTAGCCTTAAGGCTGTTTTTTATCTCCTTTACCCCAAACTTTGAGATAATCTTTACAAGCGTAAAAATGTCCTTTGTGCAAAGTGGTCTTAATGTAAATTCATTGTTCATAATATACTTCCTTTCCTTTACTTAAAAATAGGTATGAAAAAAGCGCCCCTTTCGGAACGCTTAAACTTATTTGACAGATTTTGTAAAAGGTTGTATAATAATGGCAGAGCATATCGAATGACATAGGCGGTCAATCCTACTCCCGGAAGGGAGTGATACTATGAACTATATAACACTAAGCGATTTAATACAGCTTGGACTTTTCCTTGTTGCATATACTTCACTTGTTATTACATTTTTTCATAATAAAAGGAAATAGCCGCCCTGAGCTGACAATTTAGGACGACTATTTTTGTTCACTTAAATTGGGAGCGACCGTCTATTCGGTATGCTCCTTTTTTATTATTATACAGCTTTTACAGCATTATGTCAAGTATTTTATGCTGTTTCCTTTATTTCAATAATTTTAATTGGTAAAGTGTCAACATTTTCGTCCGACTGCTCTGCATAAGCCTCAAATGTGTACTTATTGCCCGAAATGCTTTTATTTTTCGTATCAAGTTCCAGTCCGCTTGTACAAAGAGCAGTTTCAAACACAACAGCCAGCATTTTTTTGTCGTTAACACTTCTTGCGACAAGCGCAAGATTGCTGATATAGTCGCCTTCTGCAATATTTGATTTTGTCTTAATAGTTGTTGCAGTACTGCCATAACTTACAATTCCGTTTAATGAACGTGTAATATTATGGCTGTCCAGGTCAACAACAATAGTTTCAATGACACCCTTTTCACCTGTTTTAACGGTAAGACCTTTCATTTTTACAAGTACGCCGTCAACCTCAACATCAGTATATTCAGGTGTAACGGAAACCTTTGTACCATCTTTGGTCGCACCGATTTTATCGCCGCCGTAGCTTTCGTATTTTTCAAAATACACAGTTGTTTCATCAAATGTATCTCCCGAAAATTCAATGTAAACAATACCGCCCTGATTGCCTGTAATCTGATAATAGGTTTTATCCGGCTGCGGCGTCTTGTCAAACGTCTGCTTATAGTGAGTACCGTAAGAGAAATTCTTGTAAAGCACACCTGCACCAAAAATAAAGTTTTCGGTGCTGTCAGGTCTGAGACCTGTTTTTATTGTATTCGCCATAATTATTTCACTCTCCATTCTTTGATTTTAAGATTAATTTGTATGCGTCTTAAGTCATCCGTTCCGGTGGGGATATAACTGCTGTCCGAATACATGACAGCTATTGCACAGCCGTCCGGAAAACACTCTGTAAGTCCTTCCGGCGGAAACAGCTGACGTATTTTCGCCTTGTATTTTTCAAGGTCAAGGACTGCGTCCGACACTCTTGAAGTACCTGTCAGCATAAAAGTATCTTCCGTTTCGGCGTACTCATAGAGTGGTTCTGTTTCGGTATAGTCCCCCACAAAATACGGGTAGCCAATCTCCCCCGACCATTCCCCGAAGCTGTAGGGAATTTCATTTTCCGACAGTATTTTGCTGATAAAGGAAAGTCCCTGTATCGTCATTTCAGTTCCTCCTTGGCAAGCTGATTTGCACGGCGGATAAGGGCAGGCTTCTTTGTGTGGTAGGCGTTGTGAAGCATGCGGCGGGGCTTTTTGCCATTGGTTTTGTAGTAGGCTTTGCCATTCTTACCATAAACGATAATTACTTTACCGTTAAAGGACGGTTTTTTCTTACCGTTACATAATTCAGCCGGCACATACCACGCTGTTTTTCTGCCATTACCCTCAAAAGCATAGTCACCTGTTCCATACTCCTCCCATACTGCATTTTGCTCTGTGTTACCTATTGTAACAGAATTTTCAGAAGTATTAACGCAGTGTCCCCATGATTCTCTTGTATGAGTTGAATCAACAACAGTGTTCTGCACCGCCTGCGCTTCAAGTACCTGTCCGGCTTCCTTAAGAAACCGTTCAGCCGTTCTGTCAAGAGCCGCCTTTACAGCCAGAATGTTGTTTTCAAATTCGACTTCACTCATTTAATCACCCGGGCTGACCGCCTATATACTTTAAATAAATTTCGTAATGCTGGCAAAGCTCCATAGGGTTGTCAATCAGCATAATATCATAGGTTTTCCCTTTGATAAGCATGCGGCTGTTTTCAGCTGTAACGCCCTCTGCAAGGGGTATATAATCGCAAAGGAAAATATGCGTACTGTCCTCAATTTTAGCGTCAAAGGTTCTGTAATCACTGTCACCGCTTCTCAGGTCAAGAAATCCCTTAACCGTCTGAACAGTTTCCCATGTCTTTACAAGCTCTCCGATTTCGTTCTTTTCAGATTTGTACATCTGAATTTCGGCATCTGTATTTCCGATTATCATTTTTTCTCCTTCCTTACTTTTTGAAAAAAGTAAGACAAAAACTTTTATGTCGCTTTTACTTTAACTGAATATGTCACTTTAAGCACGAAGCGGAAGTAAATGGTCGTGCCTTATGCAGATTTTACAGTTAAAGTATAAGAGCGTCTGTCCTGCCGAGGTCACTCGGCTCAGAACCTCGCTTTCATGTATGGTTTCAGAAATCCCAGCAATGACTTGGGATACCCCATCACAGCATTGTCACCGTCCATATTAAAGTATGTAACGGAATGCCTTGAAATCGTTTCCGACTGTATTCCGACTTTCGCCCTGTTATCCATATCCCATTTGTAAAGATTTACAGCACCCAGAACCACATCAGGGGGATAGCTCACTTTTGTTATGAGATTTTTTGTGCAGTCAAGAAGTTTCCCCGAAACAGTCATGCCCTCGTCAGTAATTTCCGTTACAGTGTAAACGCCGTTGTTTAAAAGGCTCTGTGAAATCTGTATTGTATCACCCACCGCAAGATTAAGCGGTGGGTTTACAACCTTATTCTCAAAAATCCCTGAATATGAGCGTATCTCACGTATCTGGAAATTATTGTGGGTGTAGTTTCTTATGAGGTTTTCAAGGGCTGTCAGCTTCATTTCAAGGATTTCATCGGTTTCCTCTGTCTGTACAAGACTTCGGAGTTTTTCGGGCGAAATCAGCATTTCACGACCTCATAGCCGTCATGTTCCTTAAACCAACTTGCAAGAATCTTGTTTGAAGTTTCTGCTCTGCCGTTTGCAAACTGTACGCCGCCTGCACCCTTACCTACAAAGTCCGGGTTGTTCTTAACTGTTATAGTCCACTTTTCAGCAGACTCCTTTTTTGTATTTTCAGCCATGATAAAAAACCTCCTTACGCAATCTTAATATTTCTGAGTACACCTGCATGCTGTGTATTTTTAAGTACAGTAGCCGCAATCATTTCAACTTCTGCATTCTTCATAACACCGGGTGCATTGAAGTCAGGGAGATACTTGTCAATTACTGAGCCACCCTGTAAGCTGATACCATGGAAGCCGTCATTTACATCAAACTTTACAGCATAGATGTCGGTAAGTCCTGTGCCCACATCCCTTGTGATATTCTTCTTTACAACAGGATTTGCAGTTGCCACACCGCCTGTTACGGTGTAATGGTTCTGTAAGTCCATAAAGCGTACACCATCAATTGAAGTAATCTTCTTACCGAAGGCTTCCTCCGATTCAGTCTTGTAGCCAAGCACTCTTGCAACCGTCTGAATTTTTGTAATCATGTCGGTATTGAGAAGAAGTGCGTCAGCCTTTGTTGACTTGGTAAGAAGTGAAAGTGCTTCATAAAACTCATCAGCGTTCGCCTTAAGCTTTGTAATGTCTGAAAGGTCAATCACCTTGTCTGTGTTGTACTCGGTTGTAGTACCTGCAAGCATTGAATCAAGTCCCTCAAATTCAGGGCTGTCTGTAGCTGATGTTGCCACAGCGTCACCATTGATAAGGGTGTAATGGAAAAGCGAAACAACCGCCTTGATATGTTCCTCAATCTGATAAGCAAGGTTATCAAACTTGCCTGACGCTTTGTTTAAAACTCTGTCCATGTCAACAGCACCGCCCATAATAGCAAGTGCCGCTTCGTATTCCTGCTTTGTGGCAGCTGACGAAGTGTAGCTACCGCCAAGCTTTCTGAACTGCGCTGTTGCAGGAAGTACCTTTCTGAGATACTTGTACTTCATTGTTGAGCCGCCGCCTACAGAGGCAACGCAATCATCGAACTTGAGAAGATGAAGCACATCCGATTCTCTTAAAAAAATATCCACAATCTTGTCAAACACCTTGTCTGACATACCCTTTCTGATTTCGTCAAGTGTCATTGACATAAAATATCAATCCTTTCTTAATTCAACTCACTCTGCATTCTTAAAGCGTCTGCAAGGCTCTGGGGCTCTGCACCTCTGTTGTCGCTGTCAGGAAGCTTGTGCCGGTCACCGTTAATAAGCTTGTAGCCGTCATCGTTAACGCTGTCAAACATTTTCGGATATGCGGTTTTAAGCTCTGTGATACGGTCGGACAGGTCCTTTACACTGCCGTTATCGTCAAGCTCAAGTGCCTTACCCTCTGCCGACAGCCTTTCGTTAAGCTTGTATGTAAGGTAGTCAACATCAGCGGCGTTTTCGGAAAGAAGCGCAACCTTTACAGCATTTGAAAGCTTTGTTTCCAAAAGCTCTTTCTGTAAAGCTGTTACCTGTGTTTCATATTCTGAAATCTTTCCCTGCATATCCTCATTGCCCTTGCTTGCCTTCTTCATTTCCTCAATAAGTGAGTTCGCCTTTTCAAGCTCCGAGGTTTTTGAGGATAGATCCGCAGAAATACCGTCAAACTTGCCCTTTGACACATATTCACCGCTGCCAAGGTTACCAAGCTTTATCTGCTTGTCTTTATTTGCTTCATTTCCGTTATGCTCGTTGATTTTGCTTTCAAGCTTTGTGTAGAGTTCTTCGCCTAAAAGTTCCTTTAAAAATTCCATAATATTCTTCCTTTCGTCTTGTTTTTATATGCGGTATCTCCGCTACGAAAAGCAGTTTAAATGTCATACTTGGGACAACAGGCAGTTTAAACGTCATGCCCGGGACATCTTCTTTTTTGAAAATCGGCATCAGTTTTCTTTTTCAGCCAGAGCCGAAGCACTGCCGCACTTCTTTACAACCTCATCACCGCACATACGCTGTACATTGGCAATAAACCTGTCAAAAGCACGCTGTAAGCCCTCCCTGTCAGCACAGACATCATCATACATGGCGATAATTCTTTCCTTGTCAGGCGTTTCGGCTTCAACGGATTTGATAAAGCGTTCACGCTCGTTTGACTTGTTTTCTGATGTTTTCATAGGTTTCTCCTTTCTTTTGGGTATTACTCTGTATGGCTGTTTTTATTCATTTCTGCGGTGCTTTGGCTTGCATAAACGATAAAACAGCACAAAAAATAACGCATACCATTCGGCATACGCTTAAACAGCTAATTTCTTTACATTTGTTTCGGCTATAAAGGTTTTGACCTTATCGTATCCCCAGCCGCACGCAACAAGGCCGCTTACCATACATTCCATAGACTGCACAGCCTGTAAATCCTCTGCAGAAAAGCAATCTCTTAAATTGTCCTTTTTACCGATATTGTAATGTTCACGAAGCTGATTTGCATTCATACCGAACAGAACCTTATAAATACAGTTGGTGTATGTTGAATAAGCGTGACCGTGCATTCGTTCATTTTCGGTTGACTGCTGCAGTGCCTTTGTAAGTGACTGCCTTACCGCAATTCCTTTTTCACGTTCGATAAGCTTGCCCTGTAGCATTTTCTCCATAGCGTTAAACTGTTTGATATACGCTTCCTTGAATTTCATAGCCTTTTCGCCTGTGTAGCCCATAGCCAGAAGTGTAAAGCCATCACGGGTTACATAATACATAGGCTGTTTCTTGTTCTGAGAATTCATATAAGAGGACGGCGCAAAATTGCGCTGTCCGAATTCTTCGGAACATTCAAGAGTTCGTATATCTCTTAAAACTTCCTTGTGATTTTTTTCAAAAGTTTCCGCAATATCAAGACTGCTTACGACTGTCATTTCCTGTTTGTTTATCTTTGTTGTTTCTACTAACATAATAATAATCCTTTCGTTATTTAATTTTGGGTATAAAAATAGCACCTCTTTTGAAGTGCTTTAAAACGTATTAAATTTAGGCATAAGAAAACCGCCACTGTGGGCGGTTTAGTGTTTAAATTCCTCTGCGTATAGATTTTACACAGGTTTTATCCTCACATCTTATAATTTCGAGTGAGCCAAATGATTCATAGATTAAAGGTTTTCCGCATCTTGGGCATTTCAAATCAATCTTTCCGTTTTTTAAATATTCTGCTGCTGCTTTGTTTAAAACTTCATATTCGCTAACTGTAATCTGATTAACCATACAGAACCCTCCTTATAAAATCATTATATTTGATTGATATCCCTGCTTCTTCAGCTCTGCTTAAAGAATCACGTATCAACAGATACCTGTCTTCATCAGAAAGATTAGGTGCATTTTTGGCAGCCATATAACTTGCTCGGAACTCATCTGCCCATGCTCTTGCCATAATTTTGTTTATAGCTTCAGGCGAAGTGTCATTATCTTCCTTGATATACTGTTCACGATAAGGTCTGTGCCCATAATACTCATGAGCAAGAACAGCCCTTACGGACATTATATCTCTTGGATGATTAGATGTTTCATCCGGAAATACATTTCCTTTTACATGAACCTTACCGTCGCTTGCCAAAAAGCAAGTTCCACGTACCGTTTCACTATTGAAAACAAAATCGTCTGCATTTGCTCCAATTTGCTTAATTTCATTTTTAACATACTCAATATCATCTGAACTTAATTCATAAAATGGTGATCTTCTGTTACCAGCAGCAGTATGTTTTTCTTTAATTGCATTCATGTCTGAAATACCTCGTTGTCTTCCTACCTTTATTATACCACTTTTCTGCGATTTGTCAACAGATTTCCAATACCTCTTTTTAAAATCCTCATAGTCTTTTGTACCCTCAAATTCAAGCAGCTGACCTGTTTCATTATCAATTTTGGTAAAGGCAGAATCCACATCCCACCGTGGCTTTACAAGACATATACAGCGGCAGTTTATATCCTCTCCCGGTATACCGAAGTGAAGGGGTGCAGATGCTTTTCTGCCGTTTACTTCAAAATCTTCCTCAAGCTCCCTGACCTGTCCGTCAAGCTGTCGGTGGTGCTGTCGTGTACTGCCGTCAAGGGTGCTGTCCCACTGCTTTACATCATCAACGCCCTTTTCCTTTGCCGCTTTTCCGCAGTCGAGATTTGCGGCATTGTAAACCCTGTTGCCCTCGGTTCTTACAATTCGCATGGCATTGTTCAAGCCTGTCTTACTGTTATTTGCGATATTACGTGCAATATCGTTGTAATGCATATTTGAAGCAATACCCCTTGAAACTGTTGCGGAAACTTTCCTTTTTAAAGTCTCCACATCATCCCCAAGCTCATCATAAAGCCGTTTGCTAAGCTTGCTGTCAATGTAAATTGCCCTCACAACAAGGGTGGTGTCTATGGGAATGTTAATGGGAACGCCGCTCATATTGAAGTTATACAGCGTACCGATAAAGCCGTTGTCGTAGCTGTTTTTAATATACTCGGATATGCCTGCATACTGGTTATCATTAAGGTCTTTAAGCAGAAAATCAAGCTGTTTTTTTATGTTCTGCTGGAAATTCCGCTGATATATCTGCGACTGCAGAATTGACAGCGTTTTTTCATCGGCATTTTCAATTTCATTAAGTAAAATACTGATTTTTCCGTTTGAAATCTCAAGCTTTCGGCATATTTCATCAGCCGCCTGTTTGTAAATCTTTTCCAGCTGCTCCAGTGCTTCACGTTCACTCATCAGCTGAGAGCGTGCAACTTCTCTTTCAAACTTATTCATTCAGAATCACTTCCGCTGATTTCAGAAGATTATCAGCACTTTTCGGCATTTTGTCCTTAACCTCTGCATAATCAATATCAAGCACCTCGCATATTTTCTGCATACGTGTTTCATCGTCAAGGCTGTCAGCAAGATTCAGAAGCGTGTTAATCTCCGTCTGCTTTGCATTTGCTTCATTCTGCTTAATCTGTGAGTTTTCAAGGGCATTTGACATAATTTCATGCCTGAACTCAAAATACAAATCCGAAAGCTTGTACCCTGTATTTTCCCTTTCGTTAATCTCGTCAAGGACAGGCTTTGCTATACTTCTGAGGAACTGCTTCAGCCGTATTTCAAGCTTTGAACACTTCAAATCAAGGAGAGAATACGCAGCCTTGATAGCAATGTTTGTAGTTGCCGCTGTATCACGCAGACCATTGATATTAAGCCCCATACCGAAGCGGTAAATGTTCTTTTCGTCAAGTTCAAGCTTAATCTGTCTTGCCTGATAGGGAACGTCAACAGTCTTTACGTCAACACCACCCTCATCATCAAGACCGATAATCTTTTTCGTTTTAAGATTTGTCTGAAGTTCATCAAGGTTATTTGAATCAAATCCCTTAATCGCATAAAGGGGCATATCAAAGTCAATGAGATTGTTTGAAAGGGAGCTTGCCATAAGGTCGTAGTCGTCAATCAGGTCCTTGACAAGCGCCAGGTCAGACACCTGTTTTTTGTTGTTGTCAAGTCTGAAAAATGGAATAAAACCAAAGTTCTTGCTGTAGGTTTTTCCGCCTCTTTCATAAAGATTATGTTCCTGTATATCCTCAAAAACCACAACTGAATTATTCTGCTGTACATAATAAGAAACCGTCTGCTCATCCCATACCTGAATGTAGCGTGTTGACTTGTCATGCTTACTGTTGTACTCGTCATAGTAATAAATGACGTATTCCCTGTTGTCCGCCGTATCGGAAGGTTTGACCTCCACCACATTAAGCGTATCGGCAGACTGAAAGCACAAAATGTCATCTTCATTCTTGTAGGCGAACATATAACCGAATCCCTTTGACGTGCAGTTTGTCAGAAGTTCTGAAAGCGAAGCTGTAAAGTCCTCGTTATTGTTGAAATACTCATCAAGCTTTGCCTGTAACTCGGCATTTTCAGAATAGGCAAACTTCTCACCCGACATGATGTACTGCACAGCCTGGTCAACAAGTTCTGTAAAGAACGGGTGCGGTATCTTCACGTTTGAACGGTATGTATCTTCTGTAAGCTGACCGTCATCATTGTAATAAAACATACGGTATTTCAGAATGTCATGTTTACCCTCATAATATTTCTGCCCCTGCCTTGCATGAGCCTTTTTTCTGCTGTTCCGGTCAAGGTCAATCAGCTTTTTAATTTCATCTGTTGTCAAGATTTACCCTCCTTCCCTTCTTTTTTGAAAAAAAGAAGCAAAAAACTTTTATGTCGCACTTTATTTACTTGAAACTGTTTCTAAAGGCTCGAAGTGATAATAAAAGACACTCGGCTACAAAAGCCATTTCTTTTTCTTTCGCCACCTCTCAACCCCATATCTGAGCGCCGCCATAGCGTCATCAAGGAACGGAACAGGCTCGTCAAGATACTCCCCCGTCTTTTCGTCCTTTTTCCACTTCCATTGTGAAAGCTCCGATATGGTGTTTTTACATGACGTGTGAACAAATATTTTGCGCTGTTTAAGCCAGTCAATCTGTGCCGCCTGATATTTTTGCGCCGTTGACTTTTCCTTTGTTACGGCTTTGGCTCTGTACCCTGCCTTCTTCCACATCTTGATACGGTCAGGCTCTGCACTGTCGCACCACATTTCACGGTTTTTCGGAAGTCCACACTTTTCAGCCAGTTCAAGCAGTTCGGATGTATCCTTTTCATACTCATAAATCTCGGACAGAATATATACGTTATCGTCCTTGAAGCCAAGTAGCAAAATGGCATTAGCATGATTGAAGCCAAAGTCCTGACCAATTGCAATATCGTCATAGTCATTCAGTTCCTGTGATATTTCGGCAGTTTCCCAGTTATGCAGAATAAGACCGCCTGTTTCGCCCCATTCACCAAGACCGTATATCTGATACCCCTCAGGGTCAACAAGCTTTCTACGTTCCATTCTTGCCCTGTAGGCATCATCAATAAAACGATTCTGCAGATAGGTGCTGTGATGAGTGAGAACATTCTCATCGGGAATATCAAAAAAGACCTTTTTTATCCAGTGGTTTTTATTCACAGGATTAAAGGTCATGCGTATCTGATAAAATTGTCCTTTTGGCAGCTCACCTCGAAGACGGTCGTCAATGATTTCAAAGTCCGCCTGTGTAAATTCGGTTGCTTCTTCAAGCCATACGTCAGTAAGCTTCCCATGGGAGAAAGTAATTGATTTAAGCTTTTCTCTCTGCTTGTCATCGTTCATACCACGGAAAATAATCTGATTGCCGTTATGTCTGCATGTAAGCTTCAAAGGTGACTGGTTTATCTGCCAGTACTTGTCGGCATTGCTTCCGAACATTCTGTAAATTGCCCCTGTAAGCTCCGCAAAGGTGCTGTCACGATTGGTAATATCCGATTTTCTCATTGCAACAAGATTTCTGCCCTTTTCACTCATCAGACGTAAAATATAATGCTGCGCCGTATCAGCCGACTTTCCGGACCCGGCAGAACCTTTCATGACGATGTAACGCTTTTTACTGCGATTGACTTTACGGAAATTCCTGTTTGCCTTAACTTTAAGATTCATCTTCTTTATCTCCGTAATCTATACTGACAGTAATTGAAGTGTCAACCTCCGCTTCAACCTTAACCAGATACTCCCCTGTCATTTTGTTCAGCACATCAATAGCCTTAATGCGGTCTGTGGGAGCGTTCTCGGCATTCTTCGCCATATCCGACAAAGTTATCTGCCTTTCCTTTGCGGTCATTATACGGGCGTCCTGTGCCTGTTCTGTAAGAGTTTTATATATTCTGCTATCTCCACATTTCTCAACATTTCATCTGTTCTGTGTGTTGCATAACTTTCCGAATAACCAGCCTTTAACGCACTTTCGGCAGCATTGCCGCACTGAGCATAATATTCGGCAAATTTTTTCTGTCTTTCATTTAATTTCAATGCGGTCACCGCCTTTCATAAATTTACAAAACAGCACAAAAAACACCGCCTTTGAAGACGGTGCATTTGCATATAAATTAAGGAGTACCTGGATATACCAAGCATAAGAAAAATGGTTGCGTAAGTAAGCGCTTACGCTCGCAATTGGTTGCAGAGGTCGGACTTGAACCGACATTCTCAAGGTTATGAGCCTTGCGAGATACCATTTCTCTACTCTGCCATACACACCGACTGCTGCCGGTGCATATACGAATCTGATTTTTTAGAGGGGAAAAGGAATGAAAACCTTTATCACAATTCCACGATACCATAATATCACATTATAGGGTATCATACAATATCACAAGGTATCATTTGGTATCATTTTTTCTAAACCATCCTTGTGTTTACGTTTTATCGTTATAACAGAATAATGCATTTCCTCTGCAATCTTCTCCATAGTCATGTAATCAAGGTACCGATAAATAAAAAGTGCTTCCAGTTCGTCATTATGTAAATCACTTATTCTCTTTTCAACTTCCTCACGAAGCGAAATATATCTATCCAGAAATCTTTCATATTTTTCTTCTGAACAGGCAAGCCGTATGAGCGAATTTTCAACGGTATTTTGACGTGTGTCACTCTTACCCTTAATGTTACCACCTAAAACACTTGTAATGCGTTCAGCACGTTCTTTGTCGCTCTCACGCAGATGTTCAAGTGCTTTTAATTTCTTCTCTGCATAAAATGCACGATTGAGCCATTTTATTAACTCGTTTTGCTGTTCGGTCATGATTATTTCCTTTCTTTACAAAACACCTGCAGGGCAAATCCCTGTCACTCTCAGGACAATATTTTACCTTGCGGCAGTTACGGCAGGTCATTTTTAACAATCCTCCTGACTTTAAAATGCTTCGGATTCAG
>SVNU01000058.1 GCA_015066715.1 Ruminococcus sp.
TTTCGCTCACTGCGGTGAGCGACCAAAGGCTCTGCCTTTGGATTCCGCCAGCATTTTTGAAAAATTGCTGGACCAAAAAACTTTTGGTTTGAAATTCTAAAAACGACTTTTTCGACAAACTGAAACTGAGAGGTGCATAAATTATGCACCTCTCAGTATTTTATTAATTACTTTCACTCTGTGAAATCATTGAATTAAGTATCATAGAAAACTTTTCAATATTTTTTACACAGTCACTAAGAAGATTTTCAGTATTTTTTACACGCTTGTCAATCTGACTTGTACATCCGCTGATACTACCCATTGCTTCTTCAATTTTATCAGCCGATTCCTTACTTTTATCAGCAAACGCTCTTATTTCTTCAGTGATAACACCAAAGCTTTTACCGTATTCCTTCGCTCGTGCAGCTTCAATATATGCGTTAAAGCCCAGAATTCTGGTGTTCATAGCAATATCCTGAATAAGCTTTACAGTATCCTTTGTTGCATAAACCTCTGAAACTGTTTTTTCAGCAACATTTTCAAGCTGCGAAAATTCACTGCGAAGTCGTTCAAGAGTATCAGAATTCATCTGAACAAGATTCTCTACCTCTGAAAGCTTTGCAACTAAATTTGCCGCATCCTCAAAATTATTGTCGCTGTCACTGCTGAAGCGTTTTATGTATTCATTATACGCCTTTGAGGAAATAAGCTCTGCCATTGAATAAAGTAAATCTGCATAGGCCTTAAGCTGTCCTTCTGGAACAACATTAAGCTTTGAAACCTCGTTTATATATTCTCCGGCCTGCATTCCAAGCTCTATAGCATATTTTGCTGAAGAATTGTCAGGAGGAGCTGTCATAACCTGTCCTGCAACAAACGCGCCAAGATACTTTCCATTTACGACAATAGGTGCAGCTATCTCATATACCCCGGCATGGCAGCAATATACATTACCGCAATCCGAAGACATAGCCTGATAACCGCCGCTTTTATGGCAGTTTTTACACTTTGTTGTAAGAGAAACGGATTTTTTCATACCCATACAAAAATTTGATAAATTACTTTCTGCTGTAACACTTTTTCCGTCGGCATCAGTTATAAATGCAGCCATTCCTGTAGCTGCGGCAAATCTTTCCTGAATTTCACGTAAATAGCTAAGCTCAATAAGTTCGGTAAGTTTAAAATCGTTAATTTCAATCATTGTAAATCACCTTTCCCCGTCATATCAAAAATCTGTTACGACGACAATTTTGATTAATAAGAATATTTAAGATAAGTTCTGTAATCTCTGTACTTATTATTTTATTCTATTTTCAAGCATTTGTCAATAGAAATTATAATTTATTATATAAAAAAATTATAAAATATTAGTTGCAATCCGCTCAAATTACTTGACTTATTTGAAAAAAAGCTGTATAATATTAATAAAAGATGCTTCCTTTGGCTTATGAATCATAACAAATTCGCCATTATATGGCATTTTCCTCTGCCTTTAAGATACATTTAAGTCCATGTGTCTGCTTTTTGCACAAAAAACCTACTCAAAAATTGGATTTATTGGCATTTTGATAAAACAGTATTGTCAAATGAGAAAAAATATGCTATAATAAATGTTGTAAATAATGAATTATAAAGTTTTCGAGGAGGAGAACAAATGGCACGACCGGCGTCGTCAAAAAAGGAAGACAAAGAAGAAAAGAAGCAGGATAAACCAAAAAGCAAATCTGCTGAAAAGATGGCGGAAGCTACTCCTGAAGCTGTTCAGGCAACCGAGGAAACAACAGAACAGGAAAAGGAAAAAATGACTGCCATACGAAAGGTTGCGGCATTTATCGTTGCAATCGGTCAGCAGACAGCTTCTGAAATATACAAGCATTTAAGCGATGAGGAAGTTGAAAAGATTTCAATTGAAATATCCCGTATTGACAGTCTCAGTCAGGACAGCATCAGGGACATAATGGACGAGTTTTATGAGCTGTTCATTGCCCAGAAGGTTGTTGCAGAAGGCGGACAGGAATATTCTTTAAGCGTACTTATGAATGCTTTCGGCAAGGAAAAGGCAAAAATGCTCATGGAAAGAATCCAGAGTGCAAACAGAGCGTTCGAATTCTTGCGCGACGTTGACTACAAGAGTATTCTTACAACCTTGCAGAACGAATTGCCGCAGACAATTGCGCTTGTACTTTCACATATCAATTCAAAAAAATCAGCTCAGATTATTGCCGAGCTTCCTGAAGATGTACAGATTGAAGTGTTCAAACGAATTGCCGATCTTGACAGTACTTCACAGCAGGTAATAAGAGGTGTTGAAGAAATGATTCATGAAAAGCTCAGCTCCGTATCATCTGTGGGCGAAGTTGAATTCGGCGGTGTTAACTACCTTGCTGATGTCATGAACAATCTTGATACAAGAACCGAAAAATCAATTATGGAAGAACTTGATGTTTCAGATCCTGAACTTGTTGAAGAAATCCGTAAGAAAATGTTCACATTTGATGACATCGTATTTCTTGATAACCGTGAAATCCAGACATTCCTCAGAGAATGCGACCAGAAGGATCTTACTGTTGCACTCAAGGGTGCAGGTGCTGAGGTTAAGGATGTAATCATGAGCAATATGTCACAGCGTCAGCAGGAAACAATCAGAACAGACCTCCAGTATCTCCACAACGTTCGTATGCGTGATGTTGAAGATGCACAGAGAGCTATTATCGATACAATCAGACGTCTTGAAGAAGCAGGCGAGATTGTAATGTCCAAGGGCGGAATGGATGAAATAATTCCTTAAAATAAAAATATTAATATAGGCAGGTGTAAATTATGAGCAGATTTGAATCAGGCATGGAAAGCATGATAGATACATATATCTATGAATCTACATCGCTTCTGGAAACGCTTGACCAGATTATGATGAGAACAGAAAGTAATAATAGATTTGATGAAGAAGATATCAACGAAATATTCCGTATAATGCACACTATCAAAGGCAGCTCTGCCATGATGGGACTTGAAAATATGTCAACACTCGCACACAGAATTGAAGACATGTTTTTCATAATCCGTGAAGAAAAACCGGTTATCGAGTCCATCCAGACGCTGTACGAGCTGGTATTTGATTCTTCAGATTTGCTCAAGGCAGAAATTGATATGCTTCAGGATGAGGATTCAGAGCCGACAGATTTCGGTGAACAGATTGCAAAAATCGAAAGCTTTGTTGAATACCTGAAAACCGGCACTATGCCGGGAAATGAACCGGCTGCTTCGGAAAATGCATCTGAAGGCGTAAAAACAGAAGCCGCTTCGGACTCCGGCAATACAGACGGATTTGTTAAGGTTCGTGTATTCTTTGAAGATAACTGCGAAATGGAAAATTTACGTGCATTGTTAATCGTAAATAAAATTTCCGAGTATTGCACAGAGCTTAAAACAATTCCTGAAAATATTGAAACTGATTCTTCAACAGCCAAAGAAATTGTTGAAAACGGATTTCTTATTATGTTCAAATCCCACGAAGACGATCAGAAGCTTATCATGACAGAAATCGAGGGAGCAATAAATGTAAAATCCTATGAGGTTCTTGATGCACCTGCGCAGACAGAGTCTGCACCGGCAGAAGAACCTGCAAAAGAAATAGCAGCTGAAAAAGATGCAGAACCTGCACCGGCTGCAGAGCCGGTAAAAGCCGAACCGGCTGTACAGGCTGCTGCCAAAGCTGAAAAGCCTGCTGCTCCCGCACAGACAACCGAACAGATCAACAATAAGCTGCAGCAAAAAAATACTAATCACGCTGCAAAAGGCAAACAAAGCCTTATTAGCGTTAACCTTAATAAGCTTGACCAGCTTCTTGACATGGTGGGAGAAATTGTTATTGCGGAAGCTATGGTTACTTCAAACCCTGACCTTAAAGGTCTCAAGCTTGACAATTTCCAGAAATCAGCCAGAGAGCTTCGTAAGCTTACAGACGAGCTTCAGGATATTGTAATGTCAATCCGAATGGTTCCGCTGTCAGGCGTATTCAATAAAATGACACGTATTGTACGTGACATGAAGGTTAAGCTTAACAAGGATGTAAACCTTGTATTTGAAGGCGAAGAAACCGAAGTTGACAAGAGTGTTATTGATAACCTCAACGACCCTCTTATGCACATGGTAAGAAATTCCATGGATCACGGTATCGAAGAAACTCAGGAGGAACGTATTGCAGCCGGCAAGCCTGCACAGGGTACAATTACACTTGCTGCATACAATTCTTCAGGTGAAGTTATTATTGTAGTTTCCGATGACGGCGGCGGAATTGATACACAGAAGGTTCTTTCAAAGGCTATGGCAAACGGACTTCTGACTAAGCCTGCTGAGGAATACACCGACAAGGAAATCTTCAACATGGTTATGCTCCCGGGATTTTCAACAAACACAGAGGTTACTGAATTTTCCGGTCGTGGCGTAGGTATGGACGTTGTAAGACAGAGTATTGAAAAAATCGGCGGTACCGTATCTGTTGACAGTAAAAAGGGTGAAGGCACAAACTTTATCATAAAAATTCCGCTTTCACTTGCAATTATCGACGGTATTGAAGTTTCAGTCGGAAAATCAATCTTTACTATTCCTACAAATACAATTAAGAAATTCATAAAGCTCAAGGAAGGTCAGCTGTTTTACGATACTTCCCAGAAAGAGATTATCAAGGATGGAAACAAGTGCTATCCTCTTATCAGACTTCACCAGTTCTATAACATTGAGCCTACATCTGACAATATTTATGACGGCGTTGTTGTACTTGTTGAATCAGAAGGCAGAAGTGCTTGTATTCTCGTTGATGAACTTATAGGCGAACAGCAGGTTGTTGTTAAACCGTTCTCACCTATGTTCAACCGTTACAACATCAAGCAGCAGGGTATGGCGGGATGCACTATCCTCGGTGACGGAAGTATTACAATTATTCTTGATATTGACAATATCATTAACGAAAACTGATAAAAGGGAGTGATGAAGCAATGGCAAATGAAGTATACCAGACACAAAAAAATGAATTCAACACAAATGGCGGTCAGATTTTACTTTACTACATTGATGATGTTCTTTACGGAATTGAAATTGAATATATCACGGAAATTATCAGTATTATGCCAATAACTGTTGTTCCGAGAGTTCCTGATTTTATCAAAGGTGTTATAAACATCAGAGGTAAGGTTGTTCCTGTAATCAGCATAAGAAATAAAATCAATCAGCCTGAAATACCTTACGATGACAAAACATGCATTATTATTGTTGAAATCAATGACTTGACAGTCGGACTTATTGTTGACTGTGTCCGTGAAATCTCAACAGTTCTTCCGACTGATACATGCTCTGCTCCTGATTTCAAAACTGTAAATGAAAATCAATATATAAAGAGTATTATAGATTCAAACGGAGAAATCAAACAGCTTCTTGACATACATAAGCTTATTCTGGAGTAAGATGTATTATGGATAACGTTAAAATAACAGATAAAGAATTTGACAGACTTGTTAAATATATGCATACGACCTACGGTATTGATCTTAGCAAAAAAAGAGTACTTATTGAAGGTCGACTTTCCAAAATGGTTAAAGAAAAAGGTTGCAAGAGTTATACTGAATATTTAGATTCTGTTTTCAAAGATGAATCAGGTCTTGAAACAGTAAAGCTCGTAAACAAACTTACAACCAATCATACATATTTTATGCGTGAAGCACAGCATTTCGATTTTCTTAGAAGCGTAATTCTGCCGCAGATTGAAAGAACAGTTACTGACAGAGACGCAAGAATATGGTGTGCCGCATCATCTTCCGGCGAAGAACCGTATACAATCGCTATGATTATTGATGACTATTTCGGAAGCAGAAAAGCAGGATGGGATTTAAGAATACTTGCAACTGACCTTTCTACTGATATTCTTCAGAAGGCTCAGAGAGCAACCTATTCGGAAGAAGCCCTGAAAAATGTTCCTGCAAGCTGGAAAACAAAATATTTCAAAAAAAATCCTGATGGTACTTATACAGTAATTGATCGAATAAAAAAAGAAGTTATTTTCAAGCAGTTTAATCTAATGGACAATATTGTATGTAAAAAACCTTATGATGTAATATTCTGCAGAAATGTTATGATATATTTCGATGCACCTACAAAAAGTGCCCTGATAGAACGATTCTATGATGTTACAAAACCTGGCGGCTACTTGCTTATAGGTCATGCAGAAAGTGTACCAAAAACTTCACGTTTCAAATTCGTTCAACCTGCTACATACCAGAAAAAATAATGGAGACAGGAGAATGATATTATGCTAGAGAGAAAAATAAAATTATTAATAGTTGACGATTCTATACTTTTCAGAGAAACTCTTGCAAAATTCTTCGCAAATGACAAGCTTATCGAAGTTGTAGATAAAGCAAGTGATCCATACGAAGCAAGAGATAAAATTGTAGCACTGCGTCCGTATGTTATAACACTTGATGTCGAAATGCCGAAGATGAACGGTATTCAGTTTTTAAGAAAACTGATTCCTCAGTATCCTGTGCCGACTGTAATAGTATCCTCGGCACCGATAAAAGCATTTGACGCACTTGACGCAGGAGCTGTTGATTACGTAAAAAAACCTACAATAAAAACACCAAAGGATATGGAAGCTTTTGCTGCTGATTTACGGCTTAAAATCATTACTGCTTCACAGGCAAAGGTTATTCAGAAAAAATCCACACCTGCTGCAGCGCCTTCAAGCAATAAAATCAGCAGTGCAGCTCTGGCGAGAAACACTCAGACTATCATTGCAATGGGAGCATCTACAGGCGGTACAGATGCATTGCAGACTGTATTGACAACAATGCCTGCAAACAGTCCTCCGATTGTTATTGTCCAGCATATGCCTCCGGGATTTACAAAAATGTTTGCTGACAGACTTAATAAAATCTGTGCAGTTCAGATAAAAGAAGCTCAGGATGGCGACCGTCTTGCAAATGGCGTTGCCCTCATTGCACCGGGTGATTTTCATATGTCACTGCATAAGGACACAAAGGGCTATTTTGTCAAAGTAGAGTACGGAGAAAAGGTGTCAAGCCATCGTCCGTCAGTTGATTATTTATTCGACAGCGTTGCAAAGGTTGCCGGAAAAAATGCAATCGGCGTAATTATGACCGGAATGGGTTCAGACGGTGCTGACGGCATGGTTAAAATGCGTAAGCAGGGTGCTTACACTATAGGTCAGGATAAGGAAACCTGCGTAGTATACGGAATGCCTATGACAGCATTTATGCGCGGCGGATGTTCAGTACAGGCACCGCTGGATAAAATAAGTAAAATGATCTGCGACAGGCTTTAAGTCAGGAGGACAGATAAATGAGTAATATCTTAAACAGATTCAACGAACAGGCTGACGAGCAATTTGATGAATTGAATTCTACCAGTGAAAAATATCTTACATTTCTCATTGATAAGCAGTTTTATGCATTTCACATCAATGATGTTGTGGAAATAATCGAAATGATGGAAATAACACCGGTTCCTGAATTTCCGGATTATGCCAAGGGTATTATAAATCTTCGTGGAATTCTTATTCCGATAATTGATGTTCGTTTGCGTTTCAGCAAAAATGAAATGGACTATAACGAAAGAACATGTATTATTATTTTAAATCTCAAGGGTATTCAGGTGGGATTTATTGTTGATACTGTAGACGAAGTTATAGATATTGACAAAGCAAATATATCAGGTGTTCCGAAAATATCTGATACAAAAACAAGAAAATATATTGAAGGTGTCGGCAAGCTGACAAACAAAATTGTTATGCTTGTAAACGCTCAGAAAATGCTTAATGATGAGGAAATCAAGGGTCTTGAAAGCATGAGCGGAATGGAAGCCGACGACATTGCACAGTATAAATAATAATTTATAAAGCCTGCTGTAACAAAACAGCAGGCTTTGTATGTATTTTTAAAGTATAAAAGGCGGTCATTGACCGCCTTTAAAGTTTATTTATTTTTTCTTTGCAAGCTCTCTTGCGATAGCTGCTGCATCACTTACGGTTACCTTACCGTCACCGTTATAATCTGCCGCAGGATTTGTTTCTACATCAATTGTTTCACGCTTTGCAAGCGTTCTTGCGATAAATGCCGCATCACTGACTGTAAGCTTATTATCGTTATTTGCGTCTCCCACAATAATTTCAATTTCGGGTTCGCCATCAAGTGAAACAAACTCACGTTCATATTTTGTTGCGTAGTCATGAGCCGTTGAGTCCCAGTAGCCGTAAATTACGGCATTCTCGTTAATTGTTGTTGCGGAATCGGCAATTATCACATCAGGGTTTTCAAACTTAACCGTTTCAATATCTTCTCCGGAAAGTGCATACTGGCTTACTTCCGATACAATCTTTCCGTCTATTGCCGCAGGAATTACAACATTTACAATAAGGTCATCACAGTTTACAATGATAATCTTACCGCTATTCTCTTTAATATCGAGATAGTCACTGCTTTCAGAAGATTCTGTTGCTGTAGTTGTTTGGATTGCTGTAGTTGTTTGGATTGTGGTAGTTTTAACTGAAGTTGTAGTTTTGGGTTCTGTTGTTGAAACGCTTGTTTTTGTAGTAGTTGTTGAGGTTGTTTTTGTTGTTGTGGTTGTTGCGGCAGTTGTTGTAACAGTACCCTCCGGATTTACTGTAACGTTACACTTTAATACAGTATCGCCGATAATTGCGTAAACGACAGTTTCGCCCTCTGCTACTGCTGAAACACAGCCATCCTTAACAGTAACAACTGCTGTATCATTTGAACCCCATACAATTTCGCCGCTGTAGTTTTTCACTTCAAGAACAAAGCTGTCACCTATATTTAAAGCAAGCTCTGTTTTGCTGATAAACGGTGTATTTTCAATATCAACAAATGTAAATCCGTTATTGAGAGCATAAGTTTCTGCGGCAGTTCCTGCTGTTCCGTAAATTTTATAGTCTGCAATCTTTTCACCGCTTGAGGAATAACCTAAAGCTTTTTCACCGATTGTTTCAACAGTCGCAGGAATTGTAATTGATTTCATTTTGTTGCAACCATAAAATGCAGAATCATCTATAATTGTGACACCATCAGGGATTTCATATGATTCATTTGTTTTTCCTATAGGATAGTTAAGTAATTCTGTTTGTTTCTTATTGAACAATACTCCGTCAATACTGCTATAATGCGCATTATTTTCACTTACGTTGATATCTGTAAGAGATGTACAACCTGAAAAAACATCAATTCCTCTACTTGTTACGCTGTCAGGGATTGTTATACTTGTAAGAGATGTACAACCTTCAAATGCACTATGTCCCAGATATGTAACACTGTCAGGGATTGTTATACTTTTAAGACTTGTACAATTTTCAAAAAATCCATCACGACAAATTAATTCTCCAGATAAACGATAATCACAATCTAAAGAAGTGATATTATTTGATAAAGTGACATTCTTTAATGATGAACAGTTATAAAATGCAGCAATGCCAATTTCTGTAACACTGTCAGGGATTGTTATGCTTTCAAGAGATGTACAACCATAAAATACATGTTCTCCTATACTTGTAACACTGTCTGGGATTGTTATACTTTTAAGACTTGTACAACCTTCAAAAAAACCATAATAAAAAACATAATAAGAATCATCTTCATAACATCTTAAAGAAGTAATACTATTTGACAAAGTAACATTTTCTAATAATTCACAGTTATAAAAAACACCACCGCCGATTTCTGTAACACTGTCTGGGATTGTTACGCTTGTAAGAGATTCACAAAAGCTAAATGCCCTATCTCCTATACTTGTAACACTGTCCGGGATTGTTATGCTTTCAAGAGATGTACAATCATAAAATGCCCAATCTTCTATACTTGTAACACTGTCCGGGATTGTTACGCTTGTAAGAGATTCACAACCGCTAAATGCCCAATCTCCTATACTTGTAACACTGTCCGGGATTGTTATGCTTGTAAGAGATTCACAATACTTAAATGCAGAATCTCCTATACCTATTGTCCCCTCTTTTATATCAACAGATGTTACATCTTCATCACAATCAATTACACATTTACCTGCATAATATACAGGACCTGTCTGATTATTTAATAATGCTGTATTGGAAAATGCATAACCGCCTATACTTGTTACACTGTCCGGGATTGTTATGCTTTCAAGAGATGTACAATTTTTAAATGCTCTATCTCCTATACTTGTAACACTGTCTGGGATTGTTATACTTTTAAGACTTGTACAACCTTCAAAAAAACCATAAACATAATAAGAATCATCTTCATAACATCCTAAAGAAGTAATACTATTTGACAAAGTAACATTTTCTAATAATTTACAGTTGTAAAAAACACCACCGCCGATTTCTGTAACACTGTCTGGGATTGTTATGCTTGTAAAGTCACAACCATAAAATGCCCAATCTTCTATACTTATAACACTGTCCGGGATTGTTATGCTTGTAAGAGATTCACAATACTTAAATGCAGAATATCCTATACCTCTTGTCCCCTCTTTTATATCAACAGATGTTACATCTTCATCACAATCAATTACCCATTTACCTGCATAATATACAGGACCTGTCTGATTATTTAATAATGCTGTATTGGAAAATGCATAACCGCCTATACTTGTTACACTGTCCGGGATTGTTATGCTTGTAAGTGATTCACAATTGTAAAATGCATAATCTCCTATACTTGTTACACCGTCTCCGATTGTTACGCTTGTAAGAGATGTACATCTGGAAAATGCACTATCTCCTATACTTGTTACACCGTCAGGGATTGTTATACTTTCAAGAGATTCACAATAAGAAAATGCAGAATCTCCTATACTTGTAACACTGTCCGGGAATGTTATGCTTGTAAGAGATTCACAATTATTAAATGCCTCTTCCCCTATACTTGTTACACTGTCAGGGATTATTATGCTTTCAAGGGATGTACAATTTTCAAATGCCCAATTTCCTATACTTGTAACACTGTCAGGGATTGTTATGCTTTCAAGAGATGTACAATTTTCAAATGCTCTATCTCCTATACTTGTTACACTGTCAGGAATTGTTATGCTTTCAAGAAATGTACATTCTTCAAATGCAACAACTCCTATACTTGTAACAGGCAGTCCGTCAATCTCGCTTGGAATTGCAACGGATGTTGCCGATGTATCACAATCAGATATTCGAACATAGTCATATGTTCCGTCCCCATCCTCATCGAATTTCCTGTAATAGAGATAATCTCCATATAGTGCTACATCGGAGTAGCTTGCGGCTTCAACGGTCATCGGCTCAAATATTTCCGTCTGCGGCATTACAGACAGAAAACCTGCCGCCATAACGGCAGATGTAATAAAACTTAATATTTTCTTCTTGTTCATGATTTCCTCCTGTTTAATTTTGTTGTTTATATTTTAACATTAATTTACAAATTTGTCAATAAAAAATGATTTTTAGACGCTAAATTTATTGTAGTTGTCTGTGCAGGAAAAGTAACATTCAGAAAACAGTAAGAGGTGACCAGCAGCCACCTCTTAATGAGAAAAAATTCTGAAATATTTAATTTTCATAAGGCTAATCAGCAGATTTTTTACTATGCTTTTCTTTTTTACTGATATGGAGAAACTTACTGCGCACAGTAAGTGTAACCACAACAGATACTATAATCGCTGCTGCCAAAACCCATTTTATTATATCGTTTCGTATACTGTATATTTCACTGTATGGTACATATCCGATTACAAGCTCATTGTTGCAAAAATCAAAATGAAGCATTACATCCTCGCCCTGAATTTCGCAATCGAAGAAAGGCTCTGCACCAAAAAAATCCTCTTTAAGGTCAAAATGCGACGGCTTTCCAATCATCTGTTCATCTGTATGTGCAATATAATTCATGGATTTATTATCAATTATTGCAACAGAACCCGTTTTCATAATGGGAACACCGACAAACATTTTAGAAACATCCATGAGCATTAGGATTGTATCAACATTTTCGGATACATACTCAATCTGAATTACTCCCGGCTTGTCTATTCTTGAACATCCGACAATCACCTTCTGTACTTCCCCGTCCGATTCAATAAATGCCGACGAATAAAGCTTGTTGTCAATGGCTGTTTCAAATTCCCTGTATACCTTCTGCTCCTCCGAAAATGAGCCGGTCGTATACTCAAGCTCAAGATTTTCATCAAATACACTGATTACATCCGCACCGATGGATGTACGGATTTCCTCAAGCTGAATATCATCGGACATTATATCGGTATTCTTTGAAAGCATCATTGCAAACGCTCTTGCTCTTGATTTGTATTCATCACAAATATCACTGA
The DNA here is from genome assembly GCA_015066715.1 of Ruminococcus sp. GTDB lineage: Bacteria > Bacillota > Clostridia > Oscillospirales > Ruminococcaceae > Porcipelethomonas. The sequence continues at coordinate 12,337 of SVNU01000058.1, forward strand.
AAACACTCTGATAGCGAATCTGCTTTTTATACAAGGTATCACTTACATCAGAAACTCTGCTTTCAAGAATTTCCTTCGTATTTTCCTTTTCAATTATACCGACTACGTACCATGTGAAAATCACCATTACCACGCAGGAAATCACTGTTGCCACTGCAAGGGATCTGTAGATTTTTTTTCTCATTAATGCTTCACCCGATAATTTTTAAGCTTTTCATAGCTTTCCTCGCTAAGAATATGCTCGATTTTGCATGCATCCTGTTCAGCTGCTTTTTCCGAAACTCCAAGCACCTCGACAAAGAATTTTTTTATAGTTATATGACGCTCGTAGATTGATTCCGCAAGTCTTAACCCCTCACCGGTAAATCCTATATGTCCGCTTTCATCAACGGTAATATAGCCATTTTCCCTGAGAATTCCAACAGCTCTGCTTATACTCGGCTTTGAATAACCAAGCTCATTGGCTATGTCAACCGAACGGACATTTCCCATTTTTTTCATAAGCAGTAATATTGTTTCGAGGTAATCCTCTCTTGATTCCGTTTTATTCATAAATATTTATAACTCCTGTTTTATAAATTAATCAGCAGATTATCTGTATATATATTGTATCATAAAAAAATTATTTTTTCAACTTTTTCTATAGAATTTACATACTTTTTAAAAGGAATTTTTTTGTTTTTTTGTATTGACATATGTCAACTTTTGGTGTTATAATGTAAATTAGCGTTTGTAAAAATGACAATGGGAATCTGATTAAGTTCTGCTTATAAAAAGCAGGGTTTATTCAATTTCCCATTAATAATTTTTTTGCGCTGAAAATATTAAATCAAAGGAGTTTTTATCATGAAAGAATCCATAGCAAATGTTATGTCGTCCGATTATGGTTATCTTTTGTATCTGGCTCTGATTCTGCTGAGTACAAAGCTTTTCGGACTTTTAACAAAGCGTGTGCAGCTGCCGCAGGTTGTAGGCGCACTTGCAGCAGGACTTGTTCTGGGACCTGCATGTTTTGGTCTTGTAAATGAAACTGACTTTATAACATGCGTTTCTGAAATCGGTGTTGTGGTACTGATGTTTACCGCAGGACTTGAAACGGATATCAAGGAAATGAAGAAAACGGGACTTGCTTCTCTTATAATAGCTATTCTTGGTGTTGTCGTCCCCCTTGGCGCCGGCTGGGCAATTTCCAGTATCTTCAATACAGAAGAAACTGCCGGTATGTCAAGTGTGCTTCTCCAGAATATTTTCATTGGTGTAATTCTTACAGCTACATCCGTCAGCATTACTGTTGAAACACTCAAGGAAATGGGCAAGCTTTCATCCAAGTCCGGTAATGCAATTATCGGTGCGGCGGTTATTGACGATATTTTAGGTATTATTGTTCTTACTGTTATAACATCAGCAGCAGGCGGTGAAAACGGAAGCTCCGGCGGTGCAGATATATTAATGGTTGTATTGAAAATCGTACTTTTCTTTATCTTTGCTATTATTGTTGCGCTTGCATTCAACTTCCTGTTCAACAAGTGGACCGGTCGTTCCAAGAAGGATTTAAGAAGATACGTAATTATAGCGTTTGTATTCTGTCTTATTATGTCATTCTGTGCTGAATACTTCTTTGGTGTTGCTGATATTACAGGTGCCTTTGTGGCAGGTCTTGCATTGTCAAATGGTCCTCGTGCAAATTACCTCAATAACAGATTCGGCACCCTGTCATATATGCTTTTATCACCGGTATTCTTTGCCAGCATAGGTCTGAAGGTCGTTCTGCCGGATATGAGTTTATCAATAATTCTTTTCTCGGTACTGCTTCTTGTCGTTGCAATTCTCTCAAAAATTGTGGGATGCGGACTTGGTGCAAAGCTGTGCAGATTTTCAAACAAGGACAGTATCCGAATTGGTATGGGCATGGTTTCAAGAGGTGAAGTTGCGCTTATCGTTGCAAGTAAGGGTGCAGCTGTCGGACTTATGAAGGACGAATATTTTGCACCGATTGTAATCGTAGTTGTTGTTACAACTATTATAACTCCGATTCTCCTTAAATTTGCATACAAATCCAAAGATGAAGAAACTGTCGCAGTAAGTACAGCTTCTGAAAAATAATTCCAATAATAATAAAGGCTCTTTCGGCAGTATACCGAAAGAGCCTTTCAGACTGTAGAAAAACCTCAATATTGAATTTTGTGCCGATTAAATCGGCAGATTTAAATTACAAAGGCAGATAGTAAGGGGACGCTTTTTCTTGCAAAGCGTCCCCTCTTGAAAAACAGCCCACCGGGCTGTTTTATCAATTCACCCCTCGTA
>SVNU01000059.1 GCA_015066715.1 Ruminococcus sp.
TGTTTCGCCGTCTGCGGACGGCGACGAGTGGCGCTGCCCCTCGACCCCGTAAACTTTTGAAAAAGTTTAATCAAAACTTTTAGATTTTAATGTTATTTTTCTAAAGACTTTTTCGACAAACTGAAACGACGGATTTCTCCGTCGTTTATTTTTATGCTGATTTTCTTTTTATTCTTGCAGTTAAAAATACCAGTGAGAACAAAGCGGCTGCGAAAAGAAGTTCTATTCCGATACACATAAAGAAGCCTGAATTTGTAAAGGTTTCTCCGCCGGCTTCGGCAAGCATGTTATTGGCTCTTACATACCAGTATGCCGGAAGAAAATGTGCGATTTTTATTACTGTGTCGCTTAAATACTCAATCGGTACGAATATACCGCAAAGGAAGCTCATTCCAAGAGAAAGTGTATTTGCAATCATGTCAGGGGATTTAGGACTCTTTGAAATCTGTGCAATAAGCATTGTAATAGAAAGGGCAACAATCAGGAATACAAAGCTGTTGAGCATCGCAAGAAGTCCTTCTTTTGTGAATATATCGCTGCCGCACATTACAATAAATGAAATCATGAATACAAGCCATATTCCTATTGCGTAGATTACAGAGCCAAGGGTTGTCTGGAATGTCTGCTTTGAAATTGAAATGCATGAAGCATTTGTTCTGTCACGTATTTCCTTTTTGTTAAGTACCAGAAGTGTAGGAACAAGAGCAGAAATAAGTATTGCAAGGAAAATATAAGGAAGATACTGGAAGTAAAAACGAATATTTGTACTGAAGAAGTTTTCTTCTTTTGCAAAGCTTTCGGCAATAACCTCTGTTTTGTCAAGCATAAGCGCATGTGTTTTGTCAAGGGCTTCATCAATGGTAAATCCACCTTTGATGTATGAGCTTACGCATGAAACATAACGGTTTATCTGTGTGCCGGCAAGGCTTTCACCATAACTGCCTTCAATACTGTGATTGGTAAACAGATTGTCTGTGGAACCATTTTCAAGCTTTTCCATGTAGCCTTCGTTAATTGTCAGAGCGTAGTCAAGGTGTTCGTAGTATAGGTTGCTAAGAAGCTTGTCATCGTCATATTTTTCATCGATAATCTTATGATTTTCTGATAAATATTCGATAAGCCTCTCACTGGCAGCAGAATTGTCTAAGTCTGTTACACTGATAGTAAGCTTTTCCTGTTTGAACTTGGCTTCGTTTTCGGCGCCCTGATTTGCCATTATAATAGAAATTCCAAGAAAAATACCAATGTATATTATAGGAACAGAAATTCGCTTTAAAACAATTTTCATAAATGCATTAAAGACTTGCATATTTTTTCCTCCTTGTGAGTAAAAATCCGCCTGTAATAAATATCGCTGAAAGAATCAGAAGTGTAATTGCTTTTTGAGCGTACAGACTGTAATCATTATAAACATTCAGGCAATAGAACATATCTGAAATAAGTGCCGCCGGATTGATGCGGTTGAACCATGGCAGATTGTTTTCAATGATAATTTTCAGGTCACCCATCATGAGTCCGCTTAAAAAGCAGCATGACATTGTAACACTCATTGCTATCGCGTTCTTCACGCCCTCTGAAAGTCTGCCAAGTGAGCCGATGAAGAAACCGAAAGTAACCCCTGTAAGACTGCCTGTTATACCCGAAAGGTAAATCATGCCGGTTTTATCACCAAGGTCTTCACCGAGTACAAACAGAATAAAGCTGATTGAAATTGTAACGCATACAGCCTGTGCCACAAAGCTTGCACAGATATTTGAAAGAATTGTAATAAATTTATTGTTTGGCGAAATGCATTTCCTTGCAGCAATGCTTGACAGGTTTGCCTGATTTGAAATGGCAATGTGAAGTCCTGTCACTGAACCGAAAAACGCAACCATTGCGATAAGATTATAGAAAAATGTTGCATAAGGGTCCATGTTTCCGTCTGTCAGGGGAATGTTTTCGTTGCAGTCAAGCTCAGTAGTAAGAGAAGTGATTACAGTTTCAAGATTCTGAGGGTTATTCTGCATTGTGTCGATAATAATTGCCTCGTTGATTCTGTATGTGTCAAGAAATTCCTTCAGGATTGTCTGCTTCATAGAAGTTCCGTTGGGGGATACCTTAAGCGAGATTTTATCATCAACATAGATTATACCTTCGATATCGCCGTCCTCAAGCTTCTGAAGCGCTGACTGTTCATCTGTAAATTCAGCACTTAAAAGTGCATTTTCTTCTGATGCGACAGAATTTACAATTTCTTTAAATGCAGGATTACTTTTGTTTTCCACAACAGCTGTCGGAATTGTTTCAAATATAGTATCTGTTTCATAAATATCGCTCATTGTCAGGTGAAAGAAAGTACCCAGCAGTATCGGAAACAGAATAAGCCAGAAAAGAAAGCTTTTTTCACGAAAGCAGCATTTCAGGTCATTTTTAAAATTATGCCAGAACATTTTAGTCCTCCTTATCTCTGAGTTCCTTACCTGTGATTTCAAGAAATACATCGTTTAAGGTTGGAAGCTCGGAATAAACACGTCCGAATGAAACTTCATTGTCGGATAAAACACCCAGAACTCTGACAAGATTGTGCTTTCCGCCGCCGCAGAAAACTGTAAGCTTGTTGTTTTCATATTTTGTTTCATATACATGGGGAAGATTTTCAATCTTTTCCCTGATCTGACTTTCGAGGTCGAGTATTTCAATGTTTATTGTCTCGGTATTCTTTATCATTTTTTTTAGCTCATCCTTTGTACCGATTGCAATGTTTTTACCCTTATCCATAATTGCAATTCTTGTACAAAGCTGTTCTACCTCCTCCATGTAGTGGGAAGTGTAGATAACAGTTGCGCCCTGACGGTTAAGCTCCGCAATTCCTTCGAGAATTTTGTTTCGGCTCTGCGGGTCAACAGCAACTGTTGGTTCGTCTAAAATAATAAGCTTTGGCTTGTGAGCAATACCGCAGGCAATGTTAAGACGTCTTAAAAGACCGCCTGAAAGCTTTTTCGGACGGAATTTTACAAAATCCTCAAGACCTGTAAATTCGATTGCTTCCTGTACATATTTCTTTTTAAGCGCCTTGTCTTTTATGTAAAGACCGCAGAAATAATCAATGTTTTCAAAAACTGTAAGCTCATCAAAAACCGCTACATTCTGCATTATAACACCAATCTGCTTTTTTACATTGTAGTTTGACGGTGTCATTTTTTCGCCGAACACTTCAATGTTACCCTTATCAAAGCTTAGAAGTGAGAGCAGGCAGTTTATTGTAGTTGTCTTACCTGAACCGTTTGGCCCGAGCAGACCAAATATTTCACCTTCCTTTATTTCAAGGTTAAAATGGTCGAGAGCAATAAGCTCTTTATAACGCTTTACGAGATTTTCAATTTTTACAACTGTTTTTTCCATAATGTTTTCCTCCCTTGGTTTATGTGTTTATTATATATCAATTCCGGTAAAAAGGGAAGTGAACAAAATCATTTTCTTATATGACATTTGTCACCTTGAATAATTACATTTTGTATTAAGTGTGGACAATAACGTTGGTTTGTGTTAAAATAATGGTATAGGAGGCGATTTATCTGAACAGATTAGTTGATAAAGTTTCACTGCTGCTGCTTTGTTGTCTGACAGCTGCGATTTTAAATACCGGTCAAATAAATCTTATTGTTTCGCTGCTTGCAGCCGTGATTGTATCTTCTGTTTCACAGTATACGGAAAACAGACTTGTTTTTTATCTGTTGCAAGGCGCTTATGCCGTTTTATGTTTTTTTGTTCCGTCGTTTTTTTTATTTCTGCCTGTGAATATATATGAAATAATGTATAAGCATAATAAATATATAAGGCCTTTGTTCTGTGCTTTGCCTTTGCTTTGCTTTGTATTTAATTCAGTTATGTTAAGCACTGCGGTTGTTTCGGTAAGTATAGTATCAGTGCTTCTTTCGGTACGAACAGAAAAAAATGAACAGCTTAGCCGAAGTCTTATAACTCTTCGTGACAGTACAGAGGAAAATCAGCAGCTTTTGCTTGAAAGAAATAAATATTTGATGCTTGGCAGAGATAATGAAATAAATCTTGCGGTTATGAGTGAGCGAAACCGTATTGCAAGGGAAATTCATGACAATGTAGGACACATGCTTTCCAGAACACTTCTTCAGATGGGTGCTTTAAGGATAATAAACAAGGACAGAAATCTTGATTCTCACCTTGAGGAAATAAACAATTCCCTGAACAGTGCAATGACAAGCATGAGAGAAAGTGTTCATAATCTTCATGATGATTCGGTTTCACTTAATAAAACCGTAAAGGAGCTTATTAAGCCCCTTGAAAATGATTTTAGTGTAAGGCTTGATATGGATATTTCTGAAAAGACTCCGAAAGAAATAAAATTCTGTTTTATCGGGATTATCAAAGAAGCTGTTTCTAATATTATCCGTTACAGTAATGGTGACAGTGTCGTTATAGTTATTCGTGAGCACCCCGGTTTTTTTCAGGCTTCGGTTGAGGACAACGGTGAAAACAGCGGTAATATAAATCAGGGCGGAATAGGACTTGAAAATATGAAAATCCGTGCAGAAAAGCTTGGCGGGATTTTTAAGTTTTATGCAGAAAAAAATAAATTCAGAGTTTTCGTATCAATTCCAAAGGGAAAGGAATAATTGTATGAATATAGTAGTTGTAGATGACGATAATCTTGTTGCAATATCCTTAAAAACTATTCTTGAAGCGTCAGGTGAGGTTACTGTTCTTGATATAGGAAACAGTGGCGAGCAGGCGATAAATCTATATGAAAAGCATAAGCCTGATATACTGCTTATGGATATAAGAATGGGTGGTATGACAGGTATTGAAGCAGGGGAGATTATTTTAAAAAAGTACAGTGACGCAAAAATTCTTTACCTTACAACCTTTTCAGATGATGAGTACATAGTTAAGGCACTCCGGCTTGGAACAAAGGGATATATTTTAAAACAGAATTTTGAATGTATTGTTCCTGCACTTCGTACTGTAATGGAGGGACAGACGGTTTTTGGTGATGATGTTATAAACAGGCTTCCGTCCCTTATGCAGAAACAGTCGGGTATTGATTATGAAAAATATGATATAAACGAAAAGGAAAAGGAGATTATAGAGCTTATTGCAGAGGGCCTTAGCAATAAGGAAATTGCAGCAGAGCTTTTTCTGAGTGAAGGTACTGTAAGAAATTATTTAAGCAGTATTTTAGAGAAGCTTGAGCTTCGTGACAGAACTCAGCTTGCGGTGTTTTATTACAATAATAAGTAATGCTAAGCTATTTTTAAGAAAATTGTTTTAATCTGACAGCAAATATAAAATGAATAATCAGAATGAAATATAAAGGAGCATTATTATGTATCTTGATGACATAAAAATAAATATGAAAATTGACATTCCGTCTGTTGTAATAGATAAGAAACAGATGATGGAGTTTTCACAGACCTATAACCCTATTCCCATTCACTGTGATGAGGAATATGCCAGAAACACAAAATTTGGCAGAGTTCTTGCGTCGGGGTATATGTCATTTATGGCGGTATGGGCGAAATTTATGGAAAATGATATTTTCGGTGATGAGTTGATAGCGGGGAAGTCCTCGAAAATAGAATGGTTCAGACCGGTTTTTGCACAGGATATTCTGACCGGCAGAGTGACTGTTACAAATATAACCCGTCGGAATGATTACAACGGAATTGCTGAAATTACAATTGATGTTTATAATCAGGATGATGAGCTTGTGCTGACAAATGTTACCGAATCTATTGTAAAATACAAGAGCTGATTATTAAAACCGGAAGCTGTGCTGTGTACAGTAAAAGATGAAAACGGAGGATTTATGGAGCTTGATATTCTGCATTTCTTTTCGGATATGCACGGAACTTTTTTTGACAGGATTGTTTTATTCATAACTCATCTTGGTGACAATGGATTTATATGGATTTTGCTTTCATTGTTTTTTCTTCTGATGAAAAAATACAGGAAAGCAGGAATAAGCATGGCTTTGTCTTTGGTACTTTCTTTTATTGTTGTTAATATTACAGTTAAAAATCTCGTTATGAGGGAAAGGCCGTTTGTAACTGACCCGACGCTTGATAATCTGGTGTATGAAGGTAGCTTTTCCTTTCCGTCAGGTCATGCGTCGGCATCCTTTGCGGCGGCTGTAAGCCTTTTCATATGGCATAAAAAGGAAGGTGCGGCAGCGCTTGTACTTGCTGTAATGATTGCAGTTTCGAGAATGTATGTCTGCGTACATTATCCTACAGATGTGATTACAGGTGCTTTGTTTGGAACAGCGGCGGCGCTTGTATCGGCAGCAGTTGTGAAATGTATTTTTGAAAGATTTGGAAAAAAGAAAACGGAAATATGAAGTCTAATGTTTTGTTAATTGAATGGAATATTGTTTTACAGATATTTGAAAAAAATATCTGTAAATATTGCAATTTTTGTCTGAATGTGATATAATTATTATATTCTAAAAACATGACACGTAAGGAGAACAGGCATGGAAATTACATCAGAGCTTATGGATAAGGTAAGGAATGCGGAAAGCCCTGAGGAGCTTTTACAGATAGCCAGAGAAAATGATGCAAATATATCTCTTGCAGACGCACAGATGATTTTTTCGGTACTGCACGGAAATAAGAAATAATATCAGGTTCAGAGCAAAGAAAAGGTATAAACCCCATTATTACCCTGTATAATAGTTAAAAAGGGGTAATTTATGAAAAGAGTATTTTCTCTGCTTACAGCAGTATTGTTGGCGTCTTTTTTCTGTAATGCTGTTTTCGCAGAACAGGAGTTGGAAAGTAACTATCCTGTTTCAACTGTACTTGTTGAAGTATCCACAGGAACTGTCATAAAGGGCGAAAATTCCGATTTGCGTATGCCTCAGGGGACTTTATGCAAGCTTATGACAGTGCTTCTTACAGCGGAAGAAATTGCAGACGGCAGGCTTGCTTTCGATACGGTTCTTACGGCGAGTGCAAATGCCAATGCGCAGCGTGGTGCGGTAATATGGCTTATGCAGGGAGAAAGCATAACTGTTGATGAGCTTTTAAAAGCGGTTATTATAGGTAATGCCAATGATGCGGCGGTGGTGCTTGCAGAGCATATCGGCGGAACAGAGGAAGAATTTGTCGGCATGATGAACGCAAGAGCCTTTGAGCTTGGAATGAGGGACACTGTGTACAAAAGCTGTACTGGAAGTGCTGACGCTGACGGACAGTATTCAACTGCCGGAGATACCGGAAAGCTTGCGGCAGAACTGCTTGAGCATGATTTTCTGAAAAAATACTTTACTACCTGGATTGACAATGTCCGCAGCGGACAGACAGAACTTGTCAACGAAAACAGGCTTGTGCGCACATATGAGGGTGTTACAGGAATGAAGGCAGGACGTTCGGAACAGTCGGGCTTTTCCCTTGTACTTACAGCAGAAAGGGGAGAAGGGGCGTTTATTTCGGTTGTGCTTGGCTGTGATGACAAGGATGAACGCTTTGGTATAGCAAAATCGCTTATGTCGGATGGCTTTTCCTCATATAAGGTGACTGCGCCTGCATTTTCGGATGAGTTTTTAAAGCCTGTAACAGTACGGGGCGGAAAATCCGATGCGGTAATGATAAAAGCACTGAAGCTTGAAGAACTGGTTGTTCCCAAAAGCTGCAGCGAGCTGAGTACTGCTGTTTTGCTTCCTGACTACATTGAAGCGCCTGTAAAGAAAGGTCAGATTGTAGGACGGGTTGGCTTTTACAATGGTGACACTTTGCTCTTTGAAACTGACCTTGTTGCGGCTGAGAAGATAGAAAAAAGGGATTTTGCAAGTTCCATGAAAAGAATATTGTACATTATGTATGGATAATTGGTGAAATAATTGTGCTATTTTAACAATAATAAAGATACGTCTTGCAAATAATGTGGAAATATAGTAAAATGATAGGTGTAGGAAACTAATAAAACTTAGGCGATTGTATAGCTTATAAAGTGATGGTTGCCTGAAAATAGATTTACTTACGACTGGAGGAAAAATACAATGTCTTTAAAAGTAAACTGCAAATATGTTCAGAAATTTATCAATGAAGACGAAATGAACGGCATCAAGTCGCAGGTTGAGGCTGCTGCCAAAATGCTTCATGACAGAACAGGTCTTGGAAATGATTTTCTTGGCTGGCTTGACCTTCCTGTTGACTATGATAAGGAAGAATTTGAAAGAATCAAGGCAGCTGCTGAAAAAATCAAAAAGACAGCAGATGTTCTTATTGTAATTGGTATTGGTGGTTCATATCTTGGTGCAAGAGCTGCTATCGAACTGCTCAAATCGCCGTTCTATAACAATATGAAGAAGGATACTCCTGATATATATTATGTCGGAAATAACATTAATCCGACATATCTTCAGGAAGTTCTCGCAATCTGTGAGGGCAGGGATATTGCTGTAAATGTAATATCAAAGTCAGGCACTACAACAGAGCCAGCACTTGCTTTCAGAATTTTCAAGAAGCTTGTTGAGGACAAGTATGGCAGAGACGGCGCAAAGGACAGAATTTTCTGTACAACAGACAAGGCAAGAGGAACTCTTAAAAACCTTGCTGATACAGAAGGCTATGAAACATTTGTTATTCCGGATGATGTAGGCGGACGTTTCTCAGTTTTAACAGCAGTGGGACTTCTTCCTATTGCAGTTGCAGGCTGTGACATTGACGGTCTTATGAAGGGTGCTGCGAAGGCAAGAGAAGACTTTACAGCGGACTTTGACAACAATGACTGTTATAAGTATGCTGCCCTCAGAAACATTCTGAACCGCAAGGGTAAGTCAGTTGAACTCATGGTTTCATATGACCCTGCATTCTGCATGATGTCAGAATGGTACAAGCAGCTGTTCGGCGAAAGCGAAGGTAAGGATAACAAGGGTATTTTCCCTGCATCAGTTGTATTCTCAACAGACCTTCACTCAATGGGTCAGTTTATTCAGGACGGTTCAAGAGTTATGTTTGAAACTGTTGTGGATATTAAAAAGCCAAAGCAGGATTTGTTCCTTGAAGATGACGCTGAAAACCTTGACGGTCTTAACTTCCTTACAAACCAGAATATGTCTGTTGTAAACAGAAAGGCGTTTGAAGGAACAGTTCTGGCTCATACAGAGGGCGGCGTTCCTAACATTATTCTGGAACTTGATGAAATTGATGAAGAAAACTTAGGTTACATGATTTATTTCTTTGAAAAGGCATGCGCAGTTTCAGGATATGTTCTTGGTGTAAATCCATTTAATCAGCCGGGTGTTGAAAGCTACAAGGCCAATATGTTTGCACTTCTCGGAAAGCCGGGCTATGAGGACCAGAAGGAAGCACTTGAAGCAAAGCTTGGTTAATTTTAAGATGAACTTATAATGGGCAATATGTCCATTTAAGAATAAACGCATTATATTATACTTTAATAAATGCACTATAATGTCATTGATATGACGGAAGGAGTTTATATATGATTAAGTTAATTACAGGTACAAAGGGAACAGGAAAAACAAAAATTTTACTCGACATGATGAACGAAGCTTTAAAGACAACAAACGGAAGTCTTGTTTGTATTGAAAAGGGCGACGGTCTCAGAAAGTCAATCAGCTATAAGGTAAGATGGTGTGATGCTGAACAGTTTTCAGTAACAAGCTTTGATGCTTTTTATGGTTTTGTTGCAGGCATGCTTGCAGGAAACTATGATATAAAGGAAGTTTATGTTGACGGCATTCTTAAAATCGGTGGCGCTGATTTTGATGAATTAGGCGTTATGCTTGAAAAGCTCAACAAGCTTACAGGTGATGATACTAAAATTATATTCACTGTATCAGCTGACGTTTCAGAGCTTCCGGCAAGCGTAACAAAGTTCAACTGATTATAAATCAGAACGGACAGGCATTGACTGTATGTCAGAGCTTGATTTGATAAAATAAGCTTGATTTTATAATTAACGAAAAAAAGTATTGACAAATACGCATATTTTGTATATAATAAGATTTGTGATGTTTGCAAGGGAGTAATAATATGACAGCAGATTTACGTCGTGTGTTTAATACAACCGGAGAAAAGAAGGATTTTGAATTTGATATTCTGCAGGACGAGCTTTCTCAGTGCAAGGGATATGATTTTGTGGAATCCGTTAAAGTAAGCGGGAGTTTTTACAATCGTGCTGATGTTGTCCATATGGATTATTCTGTAAAATTTACATTAAATATCGTCTGTGACAGATGTCTTAAAGAGTTTGAAAGGGAATATTCCTTTGACTTTAAGCATGTTGTCGTAACTGCTGTAAACAAAAACAATGATGATTTCATCATTGCAGATAATTACAGAGTTGACGTAAATGAGATTGCTCTTTCGGATTTGCTTCTGGAGCTGCCGACCAAGCTTTTATGCAGCGATGACTGTAAGGGGCTTTGCAGTGTATGCGGCTGTGATCTGAACGAATCCGAGTGTAATTGCCAAAACTGAGCTTTGTTTTCTGACAGAGCTGTAAGGAGGTGCCGAGAGTGGCTGTACCAAAGAGAAAAACTTCCAAAGCAAGACGTGATAAGAGACGTTCAGCAGTTTGGAAGCTTGATGCACCTGCATTCAGCAGATGCGATAATTGCGGTGAGTTAAAGGCTCCGCATAAGGTATGTAAGAATTGTGGATTCTACAAGGGCGTTGAAGTTATCAAGATGGATGCTTAATATATGCTCTATGAGGCGGAGAGGAGGAGCAATCTTCCTCTCCTTTTCGTTTTTATAGGCTTTTCCGGGGTATAATATCAGTAATATTAAAGCGAAATGAAAGTGCTTTTCTGCTGCGGGCGTCTGCCGATTGTTTGCCGGAGCTGATTTTCAAAAATATTGTTGATGAACGGCGGCAAACAATCATGGTCAGCATTTCAGCATTTGAAAAAAGCTGAAATGCTGACTGCTCCAAATATTTATTTGGAGCAGCAGACGCACTGCTGGGAGAGCAAAACCCCTGAAAATCTTTTTTGTGAAAGGAGATGACATGTATGCCATTGCCGTTAGTTGCAGTTGTTGGACGTCCGAATGTGGGAAAGTCAACGTTGTTTAACAAGCTTGCAGGCAAGCGTATTTCTATTGTTGAGGATACTCCGGGTGTAACAAGGGACAGAATTTATACAAAGTGTGAATGGCGTTCGAGAGAGTTTATGGTGGTTGATACAGGTGGTATTGAACCGGCATCTGATGATATTATTATGTCACAGATGAGACGTCAGGCAGAGCTTGCCATTGAAAGAGCAGATGTTATAGTTCTGGTTACTGACATAAGATGCGGAGTTACTGCAACCGATTCTGAGGTTGCGTCAATTCTTCTGAAAAGCGGTAAGCCTGTGGTTCTTGCCGTAAATAAATGCGATACAATCGGCGAACCGCCTATGGAGCTGTATGAGTTCTATAATCTCGGACTGGGTGATCCGTTTCCGATTTCCTCACAGCATGGTCATGGTACGGGTGATTTGCTGGATGAAGTTTTCAAGTATTTCCCTGATGATAAGATTGCTGATTATGAGGATGATTATATTAAGGTAGCTGTTATCGGTAAGCCGAATGCAGGCAAATCCTCCCTTATTAACCATATTGCAGGCGAGGAAAGAGTTATTGTTTCAAATATTGCCGGAACTACCCGTGACGCTACAGATACCATTATAGAAAATGAAAAGGGCAAATTTGTTTTTATTGATACGGCAGGTATCAGAAAGAAATCTAAGGTAAACGAGAAAATTGAACATTACAGTGTGCTTCGTGCTTATATGGCAGTTGACCGTGCAGATGTCTGTATTATCATGATTGATGCGACAGAAGGCTTTACGGAACAGGATTCCAAAATTGCCGGCTATGCTCATGAACAGGGAAAGGCATCAATTGTTGCTGTTAATAAATGGGATGCCATTGAGAAAAATGACAAGACTATGCAGGAATTTCAGACAAAACTTGAAAATGATTTCAGCTTTATGTCATATGTTCCGTTTGTTTTTATTTCTGCCAAAACCGGCCAGCGTGTAAATAAGCTGTTTGAAATGATAAAGCTTGTTAATGAACATAACAGCATGCGTATTTCAACCGGAATGCTCAACGATGTTCTTGCATATGCTACTACAAGAGTTCAGCCTCCTTCGGATAAAGGCCGCAGACTTAAAATTTATTATATGACCCAGCCTTCTACAAAACCTCCGACATTTGTTACATTTGTAAACCGTGCGGATTTATTCCATTTCTCATATCAGAGATACCTTGAAAACCAGATCAGGGGAACTTTCGGACTTACCGGAACACCTGTGAAATTTATTGTAAGGGAACGAGGAGAAGGTAAATAATGCGGATTGATTTTATTCTTGCTGTACTTATCTGTGCAGTTTTATCGTATCTTATAGGCAGCTGTAACTCTGCTATAATTACTGTTAAAATTATGAAGGGCGAGGATATACGTGAGTTTGGAAGCGGAAATGCAGGGCTTACAAATACACTTCGCTGCTTCGGAAAGCTTCCGGCACTGTTTACTCTTCTGGGCGACCTTCTTAAAGGTATTGTTGCAGTAATACTTTGCAGAATTATATGCACCCTTATGGAGGTAGGCCTCGGTCCGGAAAATGATGTTCATTTTATAGGATATGTTGCAGGACTTGCAGCAGTACTGGGACACATTTTTCCGATATATTATAAATTTAAAGGCGGAAAGGGAGTACTTGTCGGAGTATCGGTGTTTGTTGTAATAGACCCGCTGCTGTTTGCAATTCTTATTCTGATATTTGCTGTTATTCTTTCAATCAGCAAATATGTATCCCTTTCTTCTATAATTGCAACAACCTGCTGTCCTGTCGGAACATTTCTGCTGCATTATTTTTTAAATGAACAATCAGTACAGCTCTCGCTTTTATACACTCTTATGACAATTCCGATTTGCTTTATTGTCATATTTATGCATAAAAGCAATATTCAAAGACTTAAAAACGGCACCGAAAACAGATTTTCATTTGGTGGAAAAAAGGAGAAATAATATGGCTCAGATTACTATTTTAGGCTCCGGTGGTTTTGGTATGAGCCTTGCTGTAATGCTTTTCAGGCTTGGGCATACCGTTACTGTATGGTCTGCCTTTGAAGAAGAACTTCAGACAATCAGAAAAGACGGTGAACACAGAGCGAAGCTTCCGGGTATTAAAATACCTGCTGAAATAAAGCTTGACAGCGATATTTCCTGTGTTGCAGGAAGTGATGTTGTGCTTCTGGGAATTCCGTCACCATTTGTGAGAGATGTTTGTAAAAAGGCATCACCTTATATTACAAAGGAAATGACTATTGTAAATACAAGTAAGGGTCTGGAAAATCAGAGCCTCAAGCTTATAAGCGATGTTATCGGAGAGGAAATTCCACAAGCACCTCTTGTAATACTTTCAGGACCTTCCCATGCCGAAGAAGTAGCTCTTGGAATTCCTACAACAGTCGTTGCCGCTTCTGAAAATACAGAGGCTGCCGCATATATTCAGGAAATTATGAGCAGCAGTGTTTTCAGAATATATATTAATAATGATGTTGTAGGATGTGAGCTTGGGGGTGCACTTAAAAATATAATTGCACTTTGTGCCGGTATCTGCGATGGTCTTAAATATGGTGACAATACAAAGGCAGCTCTCATGACAAGGGGATTAAGCGAAATTGCAAGGCTTGGTATTGCAATGGGAGCAAGCTACGCAACCTTTGCCGGACTTACCGGTATAGGCGATCTTATTGTTACCTGTACAAGTATGCACAGCCGTAACAGGCGTGCAGGCATGCTTATCGGTCAGGGGGTAAAACCGGAAGAAGCTGTAAAGCTTGTGGGAACAGTTGAAGGCTATAACTGCTGTACTGTTGCTCTTGCTCTTGCAGAAAAAATGAATGTGTCGATGCCGATTACAGAACAGCTTAATAAGGTTTTGTTTGAGGGTGAAAATGTAAAGGAAGCTCTTGTGAAGCTTATGTCAAGACCGAGCAAATGTGAAACTGAAGTTACACTGTGATATAAAAAACACCGCTTTGAAGCGGTGTTTCAGTTTGTCGAAAAAGTCTTTAAAGATTAAAATTTGCAAATTAAAAAGTTTCGGTCAAGCCTTTTCAAAGGCTTGCGGGGTTGAGGGGCAGCGCCACTCATCGCCGTCCGCAGACGGCGAAATG
>SVNU01000060.1 GCA_015066715.1 Ruminococcus sp.
GCGGACGGCGATGAGTGGCGCTGCCCCTCAACCCCGCAAGCCTTTGAAAAGGCTTGACCGAAACTTTTTAATTTGCAAATTTTAATCTTTAAAGACTTTTTCGACAAACTGACACCCTCAAGGATTTACCTTTGAGGGTGTATGTAAAATGCCGAAATTTATACAAGCTGTGCTTCCTTTTCATTTGCCTTTCTCGCATTTGCAAGCATAAGCTTGATTCTGTTTTCCTGATTTACCTTTGTTGCACCAGGATCATAGTCGATTGCAACAATGTTAGCGTCAGGATATGCCTGCTTGATAACTCTTGACATGCCCTTTGCAACAATGTGATTTGGCAGGCAACCGAACGGCTGTGCACAGATAATATTTTCAGTACCGGTTTCAGCAAGAGCCGCCATTTCTGCCGGAATAAGCCAGCCTTCGCCCATATTGACACCCTGACTTATGTACTTGTCAGCAAGGTGACGGATATGTTCAAAGTCATGCGGCGCTTCAAAAACTCCATGCTTATTTATTGTTTTTATAAACTTTTTCTGAAGTGAATATAAGAACTTATAGCTTATCTTGTTGACATATGTCTTTTTACCGCCGTACTGATAAAGCTTGCTGTCCGAAATATTTCCTGCAAGGCAATACATAACAAATTCCATAAGTGCAGGAACTATCGGCTCACAGCCTTCTGAAAGAAGAAATTCTTCAAGATGATTGTTTGCAAGTGGAGAATATTTTACATAGATTTCCCCTACAATGCCAACTCTCACTTTGTTTTCTTTTCTCCGTTTTATTTTTGCAAAATCATTGAGAATATAGGTACAGTATTTGTCAATCTTCAGAAATTCCCTTTTGTCAAATATAGGCACGAGCATCTTCTGCCATTTTTCCCTGACAGCTTCCGTTGCGCCTTCTTTGATTTCATAAGGCTTGCACTGATTGTACAGGGACATTAACAAATCCCCGTAAAAAATCGAAACAGCAACCTTGATAAGGAGCGGAAGTGTTAATGAAAGTCCCTTGCCCTTTTCAAGTCCGCTAAGATTGAGGGAAATAACAGGAACCTGCGGAAATTCCTTTTTCAGCGCCTTTCTAAGAAGATGAATATAATTTGAAGCACGGCATCCTCCGCCTGTCTGCGTCAGCATAAGCGCCGTTTTATTTACATCATACTTGCCGCTTTTAAGTGCATTTATAAACTGTCCGATAACAAGAAGTGCCGGATAACATGTATCATTATGTACATTTTTAAGCCCCTCATCCACAACCTCACGTGTTGAAGTCTGTAAAAGCTCAACATTGTAACCATACTTCTTCAGGATACTGATAATAAGCTTGAAGTGTACCGGAAGCATATCGGGAACAAGAATTGTATATTCCGATTTCATTTCATCTCTAAAAACAGGATAACTCATTTTTGCCTCCATTATTTTTCATCCATTGCCGCAACAAGACTTCTGAGTCTGATTTTTGCAGCACCAAGATTGTTTATTTCATCTATTTTCAGCTGAGTATAAAGCTTACCCTTGCTTTCAAGGATTTCCCTTACCTCATCGGTAGTAATAGCGTCAATGCCGCAGCCGAATGAAACAAGCTGAACAAGCTGCATGTCAGGCTGTGTTGTAACATACTGTGCAGCACGGTAAAGCCTTGCATGATAGCTCCACTGGTTAAGAACATTCGGATTCGGATGATGTCCATGCTGGAAAACAGCGTCCTCCGATACCACTGCCATTCCAAGGCTTGTAATAAGCTTCTGAATACCGTGATTTATTTCCTTGTCAATATGATACGGACGACCGGAAAGAACAATAATCTTCTGTCCGTTTGCTCTTGCATGTGAAATAATCTGACTGCCCTTGTTGTAAATTTCATTTTTAAAATCAGCAAGGCTTGCATAAGCTTTTTTAACAGCCGACTTTATCTGTGATTTCTTTATGCCATATTTTTTCAAAGCCTGAGTCATAACCGATACAACATTCTTTTCACGGTTTATGTCAAGATAAGGATAAATAAAGTTGTCCTTGTTAAGACGCAGATTGTTTGCAATAATAAGCTCCGGATAATAAGCAACAACAGGACAGTTGAAGTGATTGTCATTTTCTCCCTCATCAACATTAAAGCTCATACATGGATAGAATATGAAATCCACATATTTGTTAAGGAGACTTTCAATATGTCCGTGGGCAAGCTTTGCCGGATAACAAACAGTATCTGACGGAATTGTATGCTGTCCAAGATAATAAATGTCCCTTGAGCTTTCATCGGAAATTACAACATCTATACCAACTTCATTGAAAAGAGTTTTCCAGAACGGTAAAAGCTCATAGAAATTGAGAACCATAGGCAGTCCTACCGTAGCAATCGGATTTTCTATATGCTTTTGCGCCATTTCAAGAAGCAGATTATATTTGAAATCATAAAGGCTTTCACTTTCTTCCGAAAGCTTTCTGCCGGCACCCCTTTCACATCTGTTACCTGATATAAATCTGTTGCCGTCAGAAAATGTTATAATATTAAGACCGCATTTTGCTGTACAGCCATTACACTGTGCAGATTTGGATGTATATGAGAATTTATCAAGACAAACCGGCGAAATGAGAGTTGAACTGCCCTTTGTCTTTTCCTTTGCGTAAAGCGCCGCACCGAATGCCCCCATAAGTCCGGAAATAGCAGGTCTTATAACATTTCTGCCCATTTCCTTTTCAAAGGCTCTCAGTACCGCATCATTTAAAAACGTACCGCCCTGTACGACAATATTTTTTCCCAGCTCATCAGGAGAATTCGCCCTGATAACCTTGTATACTGCATTTTTGATAATTGAAGATGAAAGCCCTGCCGAAATGTCCTCTACAGTAGCACCATCCTTCTGTGCCTGCTTTACACTGCTGTTCATAAACACAGTACAACGTGAACCAAGGTCAACAGGATTTTTCGCCATAAGCCCCAGAGACGCAAAGTCTGCAATATCATAACCGAGAGCGAGCGCAAAAGTCTGAATAAATGAACCGCATCCGGACGAACATGCTTCGTTAAGCATAATTGAATCAATGCTGTGATTTTTAATTTTAAAGCACTTTATATCCTGACCGCCTATATCAATAATAAAGTCAACATCAGGACAGAAGTACGACGCCGCCTTAAAATGCGCAACTGTTTCAACGATTCCGAAATCAATCGAAAGACCTGCTTTTATAAGCTCCTCTCCATAGCCTGTAACCGCCGAGCCGATTATTTTAATTTCAGGATTCATTTCGCTGTAAATCTTTTTAAGCTTTGCTGCTATTCTGTCAAGCGGCTGACCTTTGTTTGAAGAATAATGCTGATATAAAATGCGGCTGTCCTCTGTAATAAGGATTATTTTGGTGGTTGTAGAACCGGCATCAATACCAAGAAACGCATTGCCTTTGTAAGTACGTAAATCCGCATACTGCAAATCACACTTTTTGTGTCTCTCAATAAACTTTTCATATTCGTCTCTTGAATCAAAAAGCGGCTGACCTGTTACAATACCGTTTCCGGTCTTTGCATTGTCAATCTTTTCGATAATTTCCGATATTTTAAAGCTTTCTCTGCTGTTTTGTGAAAAGAGCGCACATCCAAGTGCAACAAAAACAGGAGCTTCCTTCGGAAATACTGCCGTTTTGCCTTCTTCAAGCTTCAGTGTATTTACAAACGCCTTGCGAAGTCCTTTCAGGAAAGAAAGCGGACCGCCGAGAAACAATACCTTGCCTTCGATAGTTCTGCCCTGCGCAAGTCCTGAAACAGTCTGGTCAACAACCGCCTGAAAAATACTTGCGCAGATATCCTCTCTTTTTGCGCCCTGATTTAAAAGCGGCTGAATATCGGATTTAGCAAACACACCGCATCTTGAAGCAATAGGATAAACCTTCTGCGCACGCATGGACATATCATCCATTTCATTCACAGTAACACCAAGAAGTGTTGCCATCTGATCAATAAATGCACCTGTACCCCCTGCGCAGGAGCCATTCATACGTTGTTCAACGCCGCCTGTCAAAAAGATAATTTTAGCGTCCTCACCACCAAGCTCAATTACAGCGTCAGCGTCAGGAAATTTTTCCTTTACGGCAACAAACGCTGAATTAACCTCCTGAACAAACGGGATCTTTGCACCCGTAGCAAGTCCCAGTCCTGCTGAACCTGTCATTGAAAGCCTGAAGCTGTCTTCAGGGTATTTTTCCGCAATTATTTCAAGCTGTTCTCTTACAGCCTCTCTTACCTTTGAAAAATGGCGCTGATATTCCGAATAGATTATCTGCTTTTTTTCATCAATTATAACGGTCTTGACTGTAGTTGAACCAACGTCTATACCGAGAGAATAAATAGCCATATTTTTCTCGCCTTTCCTAAAATAAATACGCAGCACATATATACTGCCAAAAATCGTCCAATCAAAATAATTATATCACACTTTGTCGGATAATGCAAATCTTTGTCGCTAATTTTGAACTTTTTACAATAATTACTATATGTACAATACATGGTTTTGTATTCTTGAAATATCTGCTGATATAATTTGCATAGAGTATTCATCAATTTATTTCCGGTCAATGAAATTTCTGTTTTGTAAACATAAAGAAAGCGCTAAAGCATTTATGTAAGTCAGAATAAACTCTGCATATTTCGTTAGAGATAGATAAATTTATATTTACCGCTATATTCTTGCTCTTAACTTTCTTTGCTTGTGCAAAGAAAGTTACAAAGAAAGCACATAAACTTTTTTCTTTTCTCGAAAAGAAAAAAGTCAGCAAAAAAGAAAAAATTCCTTACATGAGTTTGTCGCTTAAATAATAATGTTTCCCTGTACCTGTCAACTTCATAATTGCAGAATTAAAAGTCCAACTATACATGAGTACAATAAAACAGAATTTGTAAGTATTAAATTTCAAGCTTTCTCAAGCTATAACTTAATTTGCGGGGAGAACTGCGTTTTATGCAGACTATCTGCAACAGTTAACTAATTATCGAGCATGGTAGTTCTTTTATGAGGAAACAGTTTGAACCTAATTGCAGTTTTAAGTTTTTATTTTCTTTGTTCAAACTTTCTTTTCATAAGAAAGTTTGTGTATTCTTTTGTAACTTTTCTTGTACAAGCAAGAAAAGTTAATAATAACAGTAAGCTAAATATAAATTCAGTATTCCAAACAAAAAGAACGCCGAAGCGTTCTTTTTTTACTCATCAAGAGGCATTTCAATTTTAAATGCAACATAATCATATGGCGGTATTACAATTTTATCGTCATATTTTATATCACCATGAATAGTCTTGTAGAAGGTATACTGTCTCATATCCATTTTATTTTTATCAATAACCTGTTCCTTGTCTGAGCGGTTTACGAATATAATCATAGCCTTTTTGCGGTATGCTCTTGTTCTTGAAAAAGCTATTACATTGTCATCCATATAGAGGAATGAGAATTTACCGTCAAAAAACAGCTTTGAGCTTCTTCTTACACGTCCAAGGTCCTTTGTATATTCAATAAGCTCCTTATCCTCCTTGCCCCATGGATAGCAGCGTCTGTTGAAAGGATCCTTGTAACCTTGCTGACCTGCCTCATCACCATAATAAACACAAGGTACACCCGGAAGGAAGAACTGAATTGCCATTGCAACTTTAAGACGATTTCTGCCAAGAGTATATTCATAATCGGAAAGATAATGATTGCACATCCAATCCTTGTCCTTACCGTCACAGCTTTCGCCGCCAAGAATATTTATAGCTCTTTCTATATCATGAGTAGAAATGCTATTCATAAGAACATCAATTGAAGGCTTTGGATAATTTTCAAGGATTGTCATTACAGCATGCCTGAAGTCAAAGGGACTTCCGCCCATTACATAATTCATAATAGCAGAACGGAAAGGATAGTTCATAACCGAATCAAGCTGGTCACCGATAAGGTAGCGGCGCTGAACACCATAGCTTTCCTTGTTTGAAGCATCTTCCCATACTTCGCCGATAATAATTTTTTCCTTGCCGTGCTTTTTTACACATTTGTTTAAATTATCCAGAAATTCATCAGGAAGCTCGTCAGCAACGTCAAGACGATAGCCGGCAGCCCCCATGCTTATCCAGTAATCAAGAACACCGCCGTCACCGCAGATATAATCCGTATACTGCTTGTTGTTTTCCCTTACATTCGGAAGGGTATCAATTCCCCACCATGCTTCATATTCATTCGGATAATTTATGAAGGTATACCACGGGAAGAATTCACTGTCCCTTGAATTGTATGCACCAAGACTGTCATATCTGTTGAATTTGTTGAAATAAACACTGTCCGCACCGGTATGTGAAAAAACACCATCAAGAATTATTGATATTCCGTATGTTTTTGCAGCTTCACAGAGCTTTTTAAAATCTTCATTTGTACCCAGAAGCGGGTCAACCTTTCTGTAATTCGCAGTATTGTATCTGTGGTTTTCATGTGATTCAAAAATCGGATTGAGATAAATACATGTAACCCCAAGACTGCTTATATAAGGAAGCTTCTGTCTGATACCGTCAAGGTCACCACCGAAATAGTCATTGTTCCATACATGACCATTTTCATCCGGACGGTAATAAGGAGTATCCTCCCAGTTTTCTCTCATTACACGGTCTTCCGGTACATTTTCATGCTTTTTGCCGCTCTTGTAAAATCTATCCGGAAAAATCTGATACATAATTCCGCCCTTGAGAAAATCAGGTGTCTTATAATCCTCATTATATACAGTAAGCTGGAAAAGCTCTCCGCTGTTTATCTCGCTGTTGTGACAGCTTACTTTTTTGATATAGTTTCTTGTACCGTTCTGCTTGTATGAGAAGTAATAATAATGTACACCCGAGTGCTTTGGGGTATAGTTAGCACAGTACACATTATAATCTCCTTCTTCACGTTCAAAATTCATCGCAAGGAAGGTTTCCTTGTAACCGGTTCTGAATACAACAAGGATAGGAACCGGAGGAAAATCAAGAACTGTGCTTTTTGGCAGTTTAATGTGAAATTCACAGGTTTCCCCTTTTTTTACAGCTCCGAATGGCTTTTTGTATTCAATATCCCAGCTGTCAAATATTTTTTTCATAATTTACTCCATTCTAAAAAACAAGGGTATTTAGCCCTTGTTTTTTATTATGCTGATTATTGTTATTAAAGTCCCCAGATGTCCTTAGCATATTCTGTAACAGCTCTGTCAGCCGCAAAGATACCTGCGCCGGCAATGTTGTTAAGTGACATCTTAGCCCACTTAGTCTTGTCATTGTAGCATTCTGTGATGTACTTCTGAGCGTTTCTGTATGAATCGAAGTCAGCAAGAACCATATATGGGTCCATATCCTTGAGTGAATTTGCAACATCGTTGAAGCTGCAGCCGTTGATACCACGGTACATTCTGTCAATACAGCTCTTGATAAGCTGATTTGATTCATAGTAAGAAGTAGGATTATAACCTGTTCTCTTGAGGTCGTTAACTTCTTCAGTCTTCATACCAAAGATAACAATATTTTCTTCACCTGCTGCGTCCTTGATTTCGATGTTGGCACCATCAAGAGTACCGAGTGTAATAGCACCATTAAGCATAAGCTTCATACAGCCTGTACCTGAAGCTTCAGTACCTGCAAGTGAAATCTGTTCAGAAATATCAGCTGATGGCATGAGAAGCTCTGAAAGTGTTACACTGTAATCCTCAAGGAAGTAAACAGAAAGCTTCTTGCTGATCTTAGGGTTCTTTCTGATTTCTTCAGAAACTGCCCAGATAAGCTTGATAATCTGCTTTGCGAGGTAGTAACCAGGAGCCGCCTTGGCAGCAAAAATATATGTCTTTGGAGTAAAGTCAGCATCCGGATTCTGGAGAAGATATTCATAATCTGCCAGAATGTTCATAACATTCAAGTGCTGACGCTTGTATTCGTGAAGTCTCTTAACCTGAACGTCAAAGATGCTGTCAGTATTGATAGCAATTCCGCTCTGCTTCTTTACATACTTTGCAAAACGTTCCTTGTTTTCCTTCTTGATTTTCATAAGCTTTTCAAGAACAGCCTTGTCATTTTCAAATACGCAAAGCTTCTTGAGTTCGCTGCCGTCGTGAAGGAACTTAGGACCAATCTTGTCAGTAAGAAGCTTTGTAAGACCAGGATTTGACTGGTAAAGCCATCTTCTGTAAGCGATACCGTTTGTTACGTTCTTGAACTTTCTTGGTGTATCTGTATATTCATCATTGAATACGCTCTGCTTGATGATTTCAGAGTGAAGCTTTGAAACGCCGTTGATGCTGTGTGAAGCAACAACACAGAGAGTTGCCATGTGAATCTGATTGTCCTTGATAATAGACATTCTTGTAGTCTTTGCACTGTCACCGCCGTTGCGTTCCATAAGACCTGCACAGTAACGGTTGTTGATTTCAACAATAATTGAGAAGATTCTCGGAATAATTCTCTTTACAAGGTTTACATCCCACTTTTCAAGCGCTTCTGCCATAACAGTATGGTTTGTGTAAGCAAAAGTATTTGAAACGATATGCCAAGCCTTATCCCATGAGTAACCGCAGTCGTCAAGGAGGATTCTCATAAGTTCAGGAACTGCAAGTGTCGGATGTGTGTCATTAATGTGGATTGCAACCTTTTCGTGGAGATTGTCAAGTGTGCCGTAAACTGACATGTGATTGTTAACAATATCACCTACAGAGGCTGCGCACATAAAGTACTGCTGACGAAGTCTTAATGACTTACCTTCAAGATGGTTATCGTTAGGATAAAGAATCTTTGAAATAGCATTTGCAGCAGCATTCTGACCAAGAGCCTTTTCATAATCACCCTGGTTGAACATTGACATATCAAAGCTCGGAGCCTTTGCAGCCCAGAGTCTTAAAACAGAAACACCCTCACTGTCATGACCTGATACATACATATCATATGGAATAGCGTTTACTGTTGAGTAGTTTACATGTGAAAGGTGATGATACTGATTATCCCAGTATTCATGAAGCTCACCCTCAAAGTGTACAGGAATAGCAAGCTCAGGACGAGCGTCAAGCCATACCTGACCGCCAGGAAGCCAGTTGTCCGGAAGTTCTGTCTGCCATCCGTCCTCAAGCTTCTGCTTGAAAATACCATATTCGTAACAGATTGAGTAGCCCATTGCCGGGAATGCCTGTGTTGCAAGTGCGTCAAGATAGCATGCAGCAAGACGTCCAAGACCACCGTTACCAAGACCTGCATCAGGTTCGCAGTCAAAAATATGGTCAATCTTGATGTCGTAATCAGCAAGCATCTTTTCCATATCCTTAGCAATTTCAAGGTTATAGAGGCTTGTCTTGAGTGAACGACCCATAAGGAATTCCATTGACAGATAGTAAATCTGCTTCTTGCCGTCTGAATGAACTCTGTTTACAAACTTCTGACGCTTTTTCTTTAAAACGTCAACAATAATTGATGATAAAGCCTGATAAATCTGTGTATTTGACGCTTCATTCGGCTTAACGTTGAACTGAAGCTCAAGCTTTTCAATAAATTTTTCCTTAATCATTTTTACATCTGGTTTTTCTGCCATTTTTCAATCTCCATTCAATGTGCTTTCACAATTTTTCGCATAGGCAGTTTGTCAGCAAACAAACGCTTACGCATAGTTATAGTAAACATTATACACCAAAACGGCTTTTTTTTCAATAGCTTGGATTTCAATTTTTTCATTTTGTCTAATATTGTACAAGTAAATTTGTAACTGCCGAAATTAAATTTGACCTTTTCCACAAAGAAATGCATCTTGTTTTATATAAAATGATAATATCAAATTAAAAAACAGAATTAAGTTATATAAGTCAGAAAACATAATTGCAGATTAGTATTACTGACATTGTTTACTTTTCTCGTACTGAAAAAAATTTCCGGCACGGGATATTTATTTTTTCGTTCAACTTACGAATAATATTATATATAAAAGCAGATTTATATTTTCAATAATATAAATTAAAATAAAGAAGGGTGATAATCATGGGAATGGTTGTAAGAACAAATACAGCCGCCATAAATTCAAGCAGGAATTTAAACAAAAACAACAAAACAAGTGCAAAATCTCTCGAAAAACTTGCATCCGGATACAAAATAAATCGTGCTGGCGACGATGCTTCGGGTCTTGCTATTTCCGAAAAAATGAAAGCACAGATTAAAGCACTGGGAACAGCTTCGGCAAATTGCGAAGACGGAATCTCGCTCGTGCAGACAGCTGAGGGCTATCTTGCGGAAATACATAATATGCTTAACAGAATGGTCGAATTATCTGAAAAATCCGCAAACGGTATACTTGAAGACAGCGGCAAAACAGCTGCCTCAGCATATGGATATGATGTAACAACCGGAAAATACAACGCAGGTACGGACAGGGCTGCACTTCAGGAGGAAATGGATAATCTGTGTGCGGAAATCGACAGGGTTTCAACTACTGCAAATTTCAACGGAAATAAGCTTTTCTATCCTGACGACCAGGAAACAGTTGATGAATGGAACGATCTTCAGCATTGGAATCAATGGGTAAATCCTGACGGAACAGGAATAAAAAACCCTTATACAAATTTTTCCCTTCAGGTTGGCGAAACTGCAAATAAAGCAGATAAACTTGTTGTAAGCTTTAAATATATGACAACCGATGCATTGTTTATGAGAAATCAGCTTTTCAATCAGGATGTATGGTCAAGTGATGGTTCAACCCTTAACACTCAACAGAATATCATGATTTCAAATCAGAAAGAAACCGGACTTGTAGATTTCAGCGGCGTTTTACAGCCGTTCCGAGGTGATAAGTCAGCTCACAAATGGGGATGTACAGTAAACATCAGCGATCAGTCTTACGCATCAAAGGCAGTCGATATGTTAAGAACGGTTATTGATGAAGTTTCTATGCAGAGAGCTAATATTGGTGCAATTCAGAACAGACTTGATTACACTATAAATAATCTTGACACTGCCAAAGAAAATATGGAATCTGCCAACAGCCGTATACGTGATACTGATATGGCAAAAGAAATGATGGGTTATACTCAATCCAATGTACTTACTCAGGCAGCACAGGCAATGCTTGCGCAAGCTAATACTCAGCCAAACAATGTTCTGTCTTTACTTCAGTAAACTATAATTTTGCTTTCTCTGCAATCGTTTTTTTCACAATACTAAAATACTCATGGGATATTATTTCTCATGAGTATTTTACAATATGATAATTATAAAATTTCTCCTTGACAACTAATTTTATATGTGATATAATATTTAAGTAATGTGCAGGTGTGGTGAAATCGGCAGACACGCCAGCTTCAGGTGACGTTACGTCAGTGAATAAATCATTTCGCCGATGAAATCAAGCATATTTTGCGGAGCAACTTTTAAAGTCCGCCTCGGGTAAATTCTAAACCGAATAAAAATATCAGAAATAATATAAAACTGCGGAAGTGATGAAACGGCAGACATGCAGGCTTCAGGTGCCTGTGCCAGCAATGGCGTGTGGGTTCAAATCCCATCTTCCGCACCAAACAGTAATAATCCGAACTATATCTTTCTAATAAGGAGACGAGTTCGGATTATTTAATTATTATAAGAAATCCCCAAATATTCAATTCAAATAAATATATCATCAAATATCGTAACTATAATCCAAAAGAAATAAAACAAATTTTATTAGGAGGACTTGAAATGCCACATGTCGGTATAACTGTTTACGATCTGCTTTTGTCATGTCCAGGAGACGTAATAGATTTGAAGGACACTATTGATGCTTGTGTAAAAAGTTTTAACACTTCAATTGGTGAGGCTAACAATATTAGAATTCAACTGAAACATTGGTCTACAGATAGCTTTTCTCAATCTGGAGATAAACCACAAAATATTTTGAATAAGCAGTTTATTGATGAGTGTGATTTATGTGTAGCTTTATTAGGAACTCGCTTTGGTACTCCGACTGATAATTATGATTCTGGTACTGAAGAAGAAATTGAAAAAATGCTTGAGCACAATAAACAGGTGTTTCTTTATTTTGTAGAGCGCAATGTAGATCCAAGTAAAATAGACATAGAACAATATAAGAAAGTTCAAGAGTTTAAAAACAAATACACTGATAGAGGGGTATATACTGTTGTCAAAAGCATAGAGGAATTGCGAACAGAGTTTCAAAATGCCCTTTCTCTATACTTTATAAAATTGGTTGCACCACATACAACACAGTTACACCCCGCTCTTGCACCTGAGTTAGTAATTTCACCTACAAATACTAAGGAGACAATCATTATACCTTTTCATACAAATTATCAAAAAATACAATTAGTAAAAAACAAAGAAAAGGCTATTAGAACATTAATTGAAAAAATATCAGCCATAAAGATCATACCATCTTCTGAAGAATTTGTTTTTGAAGCAGATCTTACGAAAGATACAGAAATAAAAAAATCATACACAAAACAATTTCAAATTTTAATGGGAACAATGCCACCAAAAAAAGTTGAAATAAATGAAAGGCAGATGGATCTACTATCTGTATTTTGTGAACAATATGGTATAACTCTTGATAGTAATTTTTATTATTTGGGAAATCTGCAAATGGAAGCTAAATCTACTGTAATCACAGCTTTTGGCAATAATAACATTGAGTATTTTGGAACTGAATCAGAAAAGGAAAAATATCAGTTCTTGATTGAACTCTTTAAAAAAATTCGAGAATATAATCATGCAATTGAATTTTTTAGTAATATTGATGATATGCTTTGTGTATCTCTTATGGTCGAAAATCTTGGAAACACCTATGATGAAGATATAGATATAAAGTTGTTTATTGAAAAAAATCATTTTATAGATATTAATAGTATTCCGAAACCTGGATTTTCTTTTTTAGAGGAAGCAGTTAAATCAAATCTCCCTAGGCTTTATTTTTCTGGTAATTGCCATGCTGAAATAGAAGATTTTTCCAATTATCCAAATCTTTCTTATATACCAGAAACTTTTTCAATTCCATTCATGAACAGAAATGCAGAAATTGCAAAACAACAAGAGAAATATCAAGATTTACTTGATTGTGTTTTCTGTTATAATTTACGAGAAACCGATCATGATGATATATTGTGTTTTAACATTCCTTACCTTAAACAAAATACAAAAATGTTTTTTCCATCGTTTTTGTTTTTTGTAAAAACCCCTAAAAATATACGATATGAGATTCGTTCAAAACATTCACCTGAAGTTTATATGGGAACACTTACAATAGAAAATGAATGCTAAATTTAAGAATTCATCGTTATGGCAAGAAATAATATAAATCTTGAACCGATTTAATTAAATTTACATTCATGTTTTACCAAACTTGAAATAGGAATGTATTTTGCGATACCACCTTTACCTCAACTACCCAAACGGCACTCGAACTATTTTAAAGTATCTACTACAATACGACATTTTACTTAACTTTAAACACAATTCCAATGAAGAAGCGTTGCTCATATCTTAGAGCAACGCTTCTTTTGTTATTCAATCACTTTATCTTCAAAATCTCCATTGAACTCAAGATTTACATCAATGCTTCTATCCTCGTTCTGATGAATTATCACCTTATTCACAAGCATTCTGAGGTTTACGTCCGATATTTTACTTTCCGACAAAACCTCATCAAGTATCTGAGTTGTGTTTTTCAGCTGTTCCTTTTGCTGTCTGCAAACCTTGTCATACTCTTTTAAATCGGCAGTATTTTTTTCAAGTGCGGCAATTTCTTCTTCACGTTTCCGAATCATTTCATTATAAATTTCCGCGTGTTCCCTGTCACCGATTCTCTCCATAATCAAATCTTCAATCTGTTGTTTCAAAGTCTGTATTTTATCGGTATTTGCATTGATTTGCTGTTCGTACATAGGCTTCTTTTTCAGCCAGTCTTTGATAATGCTGTCGTATCTGTCGCTTTCGGCAAGAATTTTGTCCCTTAATGACTTGACTTCGTTTTCCACAATTTCATCAAGAATGTTTTCTTTTATTGTATGGGGAGTGCAGTATTCCTTGCCGTATCTGTGGTGACTGTTGCATGTGTAGTCTACATATTCTGTGTCTTTCAATTTTCGTTTCCGTGCAGTAAAACCCGAACCGCATTCGGCACATTTTATCAGTCCTGCATAACGATGAAGCTTGTTGCC
>SVNU01000061.1 GCA_015066715.1 Ruminococcus sp.
TACAATGATTATGCTCATGTCCGGTATTATGGGACTTAATCCTTCATTATTTGAAGCTGCGAATATTGATGGCGCGAGCAGTGGACAGGTATTCAGAAAGATTACACTTCCGCTCCTCAGACCTATTATGTTATATACACTGATTACTTCTATGATCGGTGGTTTACAGATGTTTGATATTCCATATATGTACACTAAGGGTACTCAGAGAAACGAGTATACAAAAACTGTAGCGGTATTTATTTTTGAACACTTCCGTGAGAAGATGCCTAATCCGAACTATGGTTTCTCAGGTGCTGCTTCAATTCTTCTCTTCTTTATTACAATTGCACTTGGTTCAGTCACATTCTACATGAATCGTGATAAGGATGCTATTGCACGTAAAAAAGAAAGAAAAGCCAATATGAAAAAATTAAAGGCTAAACAGCAGGGATTAGGAGGTATGGAAATATGAGTACTGAAAAACAGCCAAAGGACAACTATACTGCCAAACTGCGTTTAAAATCAGGTATTCTGTTTGTAGTATGTGTACTTCTTACTCTTATCTGTCTTGTACCGATTTACATGCTTATTATCAACGCTACAAGAAGCCACGTTGAAATTCAGACACAGGTTTCTTTCCTTCCTGGCAGTAGCTTAATTGATAATATCAATACACTTTCAACTGACCAGAATTTCAAGTCATTTGATGCTCTTACAGGTTTTAAGAACAGTGCAATTATTGCCGGTTGTTCAACATTCCTGAGCGTTTTCTTCTCAGCACTCACAGCTTATGGTCTTTATGTTTATGACTTCAAGCTCAAGAGTCCTGCTTATACATTTATTCTTGCAGTTATGATGGTTCCTATGCAGGTTACATCAGTTGGTTTCTTACAGTTCATGATTAAGCTTGGTCTTAATGACTCTTTCATTCCACTGATCGTTCCTACAGTTGCTGCTCCTGCTATCGTATTCTTTATGCGTCAGTATCTGCAGTCATCATTCCCGCTTGATATTGTTGAAGCGGCTCGTATTGACGGATGTGGTGAGTTCAGAACATTCTTAACTATTGCTATTCCTATGATGAAACCGGCTATTGCTGTACAGGCAATCTTCGCATTCATTGCTAACTGGAATAACTTCTATCAGCCATCAATGATCCTCATTTCACGTAAGCAGGATCAGCTTACAATTCCTATGATGATCAATGCTCTTAAGTCAAACGATAAGGTTGCTGACTACGGTGTAATTTACTATGCAATTGCACTTTCTATCATTCCGCTTATCGTTGCTTATCTTATCCTTTCAAAGTTTATCGTTGAAGGTGTTGCACTTGGTGGTGTAAAGGAATAATTTATTCTACATATTACAGCAGATACATATGTGTCTGCTGTTTTATATTTACGTAAAAATAAGTGCGGATTTATCCGCACTTCAGCCTGTAGAAAAACCTCGATATTTAATTTTGTGCCGATTAAATCGGCAGATTTAGATCACGAATGAAGATAGTAAGGGGACGCTTTTTCTTGCAAAGCGTCCCCCTCTTGAAAAACAGCCCACCGGGCTGTTTTATCAATTCACCCCTCGTAAATGCGCCTTCGATAGGGGATTTTCGCTCACTGCGGTGAGCGACCAAAGGCTCTACCTTTGGATTCCGCCAGCATTTTTGAAAAATTGCTGGACCAAAAAACTTTTGGTTTGAAATTCAAAAAACGACTTTTTCGACAAACTGAAGTGCGGATTTATCCGCACTTATTTTTGTTTTTCATATTCATTTTCAAGCCAGTTTACAAGTTCCCTGAAACCTTCATCATCAAGTTTAAAAGTTTTTTCCTGTTCAATTTCAGCAAGCTCAGAGCAGAGATTTCCATGCCATATCTGCACTGTTGCTGCTTCCTTTTCAGGTATTATTTTATAATTAAAACCGTTCAGTGAACCTGTAAAAATATTACCGCACTGGTAGTAATAGAGATTTCTTAAATCAAAAATTTCTGATGCACTTGTTGTACTCATTTTCTTCTCCTTTTTTTATATTTGATAACAAAATAAAAAATACATATTGTAAAGAATATTCCTGTTAGTGAACCTGAAAAATCAATTATGACATCACGTAGTTCGCCGCTCCTGCCTTCAACAAATTTCTGATGTAATTCATCTGAGGCAGCGTATAACAAGCATATTAAAGCAGCAATAACTTGATAATGCTTTATGTCTGACAGTTTGCAGGCAATAACTGTCAGGATTCCAAGTACACCGTAAATAGAGAAGTGAGCTGCTTTTCTGACAAAGAACTGGCATTTATTTATAATCTCTGTTTGCTCAAGCGACGATAGATTTTCATATTCAGAATAGAAAAGCTTTGCAAAAATTTCAGAAAACCCACCGCTTGTTTTCAGGGATTCATCTGCTTGCTGCGCTGAAAACATAAATATCATTGTCATCCATGCTGCCACAGCTAACCATGGCAAAATGTATTTGATTTTTTTAATACTGCTCACCTCTTTTATTATATGTATTTTACCACTTTATTCATATTTCGTCAAGCTGTAAATAAAAACAAAATTACTATTGAAAAAACCTTTCTAAAGTGTTAAAATATAGATATAGAATTTTTTAGAATGTGAAAGGAGAATACTATGAAGCTGTGCAGCGGACAATGCAAATATCTTCTTGCGTTATATGAATTGAGCAAGGTAAACAGAATTGTTCGTTCGGTTGATATTGCCAATAAACTTTCTGTAACCCGTTCAAGTGTAAGCCGCATGCTTAAATGTATGTCAAGGATTGAGCTTATAAACAGTGATTATTCCCTTAATGTCAAATTAACGGAGCTTGGTGAAGAAACTGCTAAAAAGCTTTCGGTTAATTTTGAATCTGTAAATAGTTTCTTTTTGGAAATATTAAAGCTTTCTGAACATGAGGCATATGAACAAAGTCTATTATTCATAGCTTCTTTTCCGGAAACAACCGTTGATAAGCTCTCACAAATCACAGTTAATACATTGAGAAAAAGAAATCAAAAATAAATTCATTTAGGTCTTTTATTTTTATAAAAAATGTGATATAATGTAATATGTGGCAGATATTTTTATAATAATACAATCTGTTTTTCAGTTGTAGCTCTACATATTTGTAGTTGAAATGTTTTAAAATGCTTATTATGCCGCATACCGAAATACCGGCATAAGTCTGGTTTTTCAAATATATTTAAAGCTTTACGGCGGAATGGAGAAAATAATATGAAAGCTGTTATTACTGTTATAGGAAAAGATAATGTAGGTATTTTATCAAAGGTCAGCAATATCTGTGCAGACTATAATGCAAATATCGTTGATGTAACGCAGAGTGTTCTTCAGGAAATGTTTGCTATGATTATGATGGTTGATATTTCAAATATCAATTCTGACTTTGTTGAACTCGGTGAAAAGCTTGATGACCTTGGAAAATCTCTTGGTCTTTCAATTCATACAATGCATCAGGATATTTTTAATTCTATGCATCGTATCTGAAAATAGGTCAGTTAATGTTTACATAACGTAATTCAGGGAGAAAATTTAATGATTAATGCATATGATATACTTGAAACAATAAGAATGATTCAGGATGAATGTCTTGATATCAGAACAATTACTATGGGAATTTCATTGCTTGACTGTATTGACAGTGATATTGATAAAGCATGTGAAAATGTCTATAATAAAATTACAACCAAGGCAAAGGATCTTGTAAAAACTGGCGAAAGAATTGAAAAGGAATACGGAATTCCTATCATCAATAAGAGAATTTCTGTAACTCCGATTTCTATGATTTGTGCTGCATGTACAGAAAAAAATCCTGTAAAATTCGCGCTTGCACTTCAGAGAGCAGCTGATACCTGCGGTGTAAACTTTATCGGTGGATATTCTGCCCTTGTTCAGAAGGGATTCAGTGCAGGGGATATTGAGCTTATTGAGTCAATTCCAGAGGCGCTTGCGGTTACTACAAATATCTGCTCATCTGTTAATGTAGGCTCAAGCAAGAGTGGTATTAACATGGACGCTGTCAAGATGATGGGCAGAATTATTAAACAGGCGGCTGAAAGAACAGCTGATAATCAGTGTATGGGACCTGCAAAGCTTGTTGTATTCTGTAATGCTCCTGAGGATAATCCGTTTATGGCAGGTGCTTTCCATGGTCCTGGTGAACCTGACTGTGTAATTAACGTAGGTGTTTCAGGTCCTGGTGTTGTAAGAGCAGCTATTGAGAAATATCCTGACGCTTCAATAAATGAAATTGCGGATATTATAAAGAAAACTGCATTTAAAATTACAAGAATGGGTCAGCTTGTAGGTTCAAAGGCATCTGAAATGCTCGGCGTGCCATTTGGAATCGTTGACCTTTCACTTGCTCCGACACCGGCTGTTGGTGACAGTGTTGCACATATTCTTGAGGGAATCGGTCTTGAAACATGCGGAACTCATGGTACAACAGCGGCTCTTGCTTTACTTAATGATGCTGTCAAGAAGGGCGGCGTTATGGCTTCATCAAACGTAGGCGGACTTTCGGGTGCATTCATTCCTGTATCAGAGGATGCAGGCATGATTGATGCTGTAAATAACGGTACTCTTTGTCTTGAAAAACTTGAGGCAATGACAGCTGTATGCTCTGTAGGTCTTGATATGATTGTTGTACCGGGTGACATTACTCCTGAAACTATTTCAGCAATTATTGCCGATGAAGCTGCTATAGGTATGGTAAACAACAAGACAACTGCAGTAAGACTTATTCCTGCAATCGGTAAAAATGTCGGCGATGTTCTTGAATTCGGGGGACTTCTTGGAAGCGGACCTGTAATGGAAATCAACAGAAAATCTCCTTCAAAGTTCATTTCAAGAGGCGGACGCATTCCGGCACCAATGCACAGCATTAAAAATTAAGACTTTAAAAGAATATGTTTATCTAAGGGTTGATTATCAATCGACCCTTAACTTACATATAAACAAATTCAGGTATATGATTTTCCTGAAAAAAGGACGGTGGATTTATGGAAGGTATTATTAACAAAATTATCGAAATAGATAAAAAAGCAGAGCAAAAGCTTATAAATGCAAAATCCATGCAGCAGCAGTCTGCCACCGAAGCTGTAGAAGAAAGCAGAATTCTTGAAGAAAAGCTGAAAAGAGAAGCAGATGATGCAATTTCCGTAATTGAAGCTGTAAATAAAGAGGATTTTGAAAAGATTTCTAAAGCGAATGAAAAGAAATATGCTGATGAAAAGAAAAAAATGAGTGATTTTTACGAAGAAAATCATCTTGAAATTGAGCGTCGGATTTTTGAAGAAATTGTGGGTGAAATATCATGAATTCTTCAAAAAATGCCACTGTGGCAAAAATTCGGGCAGTTTATGGAAAACGTCTTCGTGAAAAGGACTACAATGAGCTTTTCACAAAAAAGAAGGTTACGGATGCTGCGGAATTTTTAAAGCGTAATACTCATTTTTCATCTGTTCTTTCGGGTGTTGATACAACAACAATACACAGAGGACACCTTGAATCAATTCTCAACAAGGCATATTTTGATGAATATGAAAGGCTTTGCAGGTTTCAGCAATTAAGTGAACAGCCGTTTTTTAACTTTCTTCTTGTTCGTTCTGAAATAAGGGAACTTTTGAAGGCAATACTTTATCTGAATAACGAAAGAAGTGACGCATATATTCAGTCAATGCATGCCTTTATGATTGAAAAAGCAAGATTTGATATGATTGAACTTGCAAAAGCTGAGGATTTTAACGGACTTTTAAAGGTTATCAGGAATACGCCGTATTACTACGTTCTCAGGAGTATCCGTACTGATAAAGACGGTAATATTCCGTATACTCAGTGCGAAATTTTGCTGCGAACCTTTTATCTTGAATGGATGCTTGAAACTATACGAATTCATTTTGATAAAAAGACAACAGATGTATTGTCAGAGCAGATAAATGTACAGGCTGACATTATCAACATAATAAACGGATACCGCATGAAAAAGTATTTTAATGGTGATGCACAGTCTCTTAAAGAACACAGTCTTCCTTTTCATGGCAGGCTGAGTAAGGAAAAACAGGATGAGGTTTTTGAAGCTGATTCTCCGGCGGATTATATAAGGAGGCTTTCAAAAACGGTCTACGGACGTCTTATGGAAAACCTTGATGAGAATATGGAGGGCGATCAGTTTGAAAAAGAACTTGAAAAGCTTAGATGCAGTATCGCCAAAAGAGCTCTTCAGTTTTCGGAAAATGCCGCTGTAAGCTTATATTCATATATGTATCTTGCAGAGGTTGAAATAAAAAATATAATAACAGTCATAGAAAGTATCAGATACGGAAAAAATATTCAGTATATGAAAAATCTCGTTGTTCAGACATAAACTATGAGGGGGTGAGTGAATGTCAATTGAAAAGATGGAGTATTTGAGTATTGTCGGTCTTATGGATGACCTTGATGAAACGCTGAAAAAATGTGTTGAAAGCGGCTGTTTTCATATAAATGAAATCAGTGATGAACAGGATTCCATGGTTCGTGTTGACGGAGAAAATCCGTATAAGCCTCTCCTTAAAAGAATTGTTTCCATGAATATGGGGGCTGATTTTGAATTTAAAGAGCTTCCGGCAGAACAGATAACGCATCTTACACCGGATGATATTGAACAGGATGTTTCGCTGCTTGAAAGTAAGCTCAGGGTTTTATCGGATGAAATAGAAAATCTCAGTGGAGCAATATCTGAAAGGAAGCGTGCGGCGATTCAACTTTCGCATCTTAAAGGTATGAAAAATGATTTGCAGAAGCTTTTTACATGTACACATATAGAGCCGAGATTCGGCAGAATGCCTGTAGAAAGCTTTCAGAAGCTTTCATATTATGAGGACAAGCCATTTATATTTATTCCTTATGATGATGACGGAAATTACAAATGGGGAATATATTTTGCACCTCTTGAGAATATACGGGAAGTCAACAACATTTTCAAGTCTCTTTATTTTGAAAAAATCTGGCTGCCTGACTTTATAACGGATACTCCTGAAGAAGAATGCGAAAAGCTCAAAAATCATATTGACACACTTGAAAAAAGACTTGATGAAAAGCAATCGGAATACAATATTCTTGTTGCCGAAAACAAGCAGGTAATTAACAGCAGCTTCTGCCGTATAAAATATCTGTATGATTTATATGAACTTCGCAGATATGCGTTGTGTTATAAGGATAAATTCTATCTTTCGGGTTATGTTCCGAAAAAACAATATAATGAATTTTTAAATCTTGCTGAAGCTGTGCCATCGGTTTCAATTGTGTCAAAGCCTGCTGAAAATGACAGTCAGACAAAGGTGCCTGTAAAGCTGAAAACAAACAGATTTGCAAAACCGTTTTCAATGTTTGTTGAAATGTACGGGCTTCCGTCATACGGCGGCTTTAACCCGACAAATCTTGTTGCATGGACATATACTCTTATGTTCGGTATAATGTTCGGTGATCTCGGACAGGGACTGCTGATTTCGCTTATTGGCTTTATAGTCTACAAAAAAAGCGGAAATCTCCTTGGAGCAATACTTCAGCGTGTTGGTATTTCAAGTGCGGTGTTTGGTCTTGTATATGGCTCTGTATTCGGATTTGAACATCTTCTGGACCCACTGTATCACGCAATAGGTCTGAAGCATAAGCCGATTGAAATTATGGACAGTACCATGACGATTCTGCTCGGAGCAATATGTATCGGTGTTGCGATAATTCTGATTTCCATTACAATAAATATCTTTATTTCGTTCAGACAACGCAATTATACAGAAGCAATTTTCGGAAACAACGGTATTTCCGGACTTGTCCTTTTCGGTTCGCTTCTTGCAGGAGTTGCGGTAATGATGACAGGTGGAGAAAGCCTGTTTACAATGCCGTATGTAATATGTCTTATAATAATTCCACTGCTGCTGATGTTTTTCCGTGAACCGCTGGGAGCAGTTTTATCAGGAAAGAAATACCGTCCCGAAGGCGGAATAGGTGATTTTATAGCTTCAAACTTTTTTGAGGTTTTTGAGTTTATTTTAGGCTATGCAACAAATACACTTTCATTTGTCAGAATAGGCGGATTTATTTTTTCACATGCCGGAATGATGTCGGTTGTAATGCTTTTATCAGAAAGCGTTTCTGCAGGAGTTTCACCTGTGGTTATTGTAATAGGCAACCTTTTTGTTATGGGTATGGAAGGTCTTATTGTAGGTATTCAGGTTTTAAGACTTGAATTTTATGAGGTTTTCTCACGCTTTTATGACGGTGACGGTGTGGCATTTGAGCCTGTAAGGATAAACTATCAGCCGGATATTGACTGATAAAACAGTATTAAAAATATGATTATGAAATGGAGAATGTTATGAATATTTTAGAACTTATGCTTATTCCTTTATTTGCAGTTGCAATGCTTATTTTACCTGTTGTTTATATATTAAAGAAGAAAAATAAAAACAGTTCGGCAAGAAAAGCTTTCATTATTAATATTTGCTCATTCTTTGCAGTTTTAGCACTTGCAGTTATTCTGCCTACAGGTGAATTTGTAAGCGCACAGGCTGCTGAAACGGTAAGCAATGCTATCGGTGATGCAGGTCTTGGTTACCTTGCTGCGGCACTTTCCGTAGGTTTAGGCTCAATCGGATGTGGTATTGCCGTTGGTAATGCAGCACCTGCCGCTATCGGTGCTGTTGCAGAAGAACCAAAGTCATTCTCAAAGGCACTTATTTTCGTAGCCCTAGGAGAAGGTGTTGCCCTTTACGGCTTCCTTATTTCTTTTATGATTTTAAATGCACTGGGATAAGGAAAAAATATGAAATTTTATCTTATAAGTGATAATATTGATACACATATGGGAATGAGACTTGCGGGGATAAACGGTGTAATTGTACATGAAGCTGACGAAGTAAAAGCAGAGCTTGAAAAGGTTCTTGAAAACAGGGAAATTGCTGTTGTGCTTATTACTGAAAAGCTTGTAACACTTTGCCATGAGCTTATTTTTGAGATAAAACATAAATACAAATCGCCGCTTATTGTTGAAATTCCTGACAGACACGGAACATCTCATATAGCGGAAAATCTCAATCAATATGTGAGTGACGCTGTCGGTATCAGATTTGAATAAGGAGGGGAGTCGTATGACAGAAATTTACAGTCAGAAGCTTAAACGCTTTGCAGCTTCTGTTAATTCGGAAATAGAAGAACAGATTGAACAGATTCATCAGGACTCTCTGACTCAAAAGCAGGAGCTTCTGAAGAAAACAGAGGACAGGGTACTTAATGAATCGTATACAAGAATTCAGAAGTCTGTCCGTGATATTGAAAGTAAATATCGCCGTATTTTCGCACTCAGAGAGCAGGAGCTTAATACTGAAACATTAAAGTACCGCAATGAACTTGTGAAGAAAATATTCGAAGCTGTGGAAGCGAAAATTACCGAATTTACACAGTCTGAAAAGTATGAAGGCTTCCTGATTAAACAGCTTGAAAAAGAAAATGTGAAAGATGCAGTGATAAAAATTTCTGAAAGAGATATTAAATTCAGGGAATCCCTTGAAAAGGCTTCAGGCTGCACTGTGGAAGCGGACAGCGACATAGAGCTTGGAGGTATTGCGCTCTTTTTTGAAAAAAAGGGAATTGTTATTGACAAAACCTTTGATAATGCACTTGAGGAACACAAACAAAGCTTTTCTTCAAGATACAGCTTTAAAAAGACTGATAACTAAAACGGGAGGAAGCCGAACAGATGGAAAATTTAATATATTCAGTAAACGGACCTGTCGTTAAGGTTAAGGACACAAAGGCATTTTCCATGCTTGAAATGGTATATGTCGGAAACAAACGTCTTATCGGTGAGGTTATCGGTATAACCTCGGAATTTACTACAATTCAGGTTTACGAGGTTACAACCGGACTTAAAGCCGGTGAGCCTGTTGAGGGTACAGGTGCGCCTATGAGTGTAACACTTGGTCCCGGAATTATTTCAAATATTTATGACGGTATTCAAAGACCCCTTCAGGAAATCCGTAAGCT
Organism: Ruminococcus sp.; assembly: GCA_015066715.1. Classification (GTDB taxonomy): domain Bacteria; phylum Bacillota; class Clostridia; order Oscillospirales; family Ruminococcaceae; genus Porcipelethomonas. Next base: position 10,026 of record SVNU01000061.1, read on the forward strand.
TTCCGGTCGTTTTATTGACGAGGGGGCAGATGTTCCGGCAATTGACACAGAGCTTCTTTATGATGTAACTCTTGAGGTTAAGGCAGGGGATACACTTTCCGGCGGTCAGGTTTATGCTTCATGTCCTGAAACGCCTGTCATTACCCATTATTGTATGCTTTCTCCTTTGCTTTCGGGAAAGGTTGTCTGGACAGCTGAAAACGGTAAATATACAGTAAACGATACAGTGTGCAGAATAGAGGACAAAAACGGTAAAATCCATGAGCTTACACTTTGTCAGAAATGGCCTATTCGTCAGGCACGACCTGTTTCGGACAGAATGATGATTTCACGTCCTCTCATAACAGGGCAGAGAATTATTGATACTATTCTTCCTATTGCAAAGGGCGGCACGGCTGCAATTCCGGGCGGATTTGGTACGGGAAAGACTATGACTCAGCACCAGCTTGCAAAGTGGTGTGACGCTGATATAATTGTTTATATCGGCTGCGGAGAACGTGGTAATGAAATGACTCAGGTACTTGAGGAGTTCTCAGAGCTTATTGACCCGAAAACAAACAGACCTCTGACAGACAGAACAGTTCTTATTGCCAATACATCTAACATGCCTGTTGCCGCAAGAGAAGCTTCGATTTATACGGGAATTACTCTTGCTGAATATTACAGAGACATGGGATACCATATTGCAATTATGGCGGATTCTACGTCACGCTGGGCGGAGGCGCTCCGAGAAATCTCCGGTCGTCTTGAGGAAATGCCTGCCGAAGAAGGCTTTCCGGCATATCTGCCGTCAAGGCTTTCGGAGTTTTATGAACGTGCAGGATACATGCAGACTCTTTGCGGCAAGGAAGGCTCGGTAACGATTATCGGTGCAGTTTCTCCGCAGGGGTCAGACTTTTCAGAGCCTGTTACACAGAATACAAAGAGATTTGTAAGATGCTTCTGGGCGCTGGATAAATCGCTGGCTTATGCAAGGCATTATCCGGCTATAAACTGGACAACAAGCTACAGCGAATATATTGAGGATTTAAGCGATTTCTATAACAGGGAAGCCGGCGAGGATTTCCTTGCTCTAAGGCAGGAAATTGCCAATATATTAATTGAAGAAAACCAGCTTATGGAGATTGTAAAGCTTATCGGTGCAGACGTTCTTCCTGACAGCCAGAAGCTTGTCATTGAGCTTGCAAGAGTTGTACGTGTAGGATTCTTACAGCAGAATGCTTTTCATAAGGACGATACTTTCGTACCGCTTTTAAAGCAAAAGCTGATGATGGATGCAATACTTACTCTTTACAGGCATTCTCTCAGTGCACTGGAAAACGGTGTAACTATGGAGGATATTATGGCTTCGGGACTTTTCGAAAAGGAAATACGAATAAAGTATGATATTCCCAATGACAAGCCGGAAATGTTTGAAGAACTTAAGGAAGAAATAGCGGCTGTATTTGATGAACTGAACAATCGTGCGGCGGAAAGGAGAACCGTATGAGTATACAGTACCTTGGACTTGACGAAATAAACGGGCCTCTTATCGCACTTGACCATGTAACAGATGTCGGTTATGATGAGGTTGCTTCTATACGTTTAAATGATGGTACAGTACGTACAGGACGTATAGTTGAAATCTCGGGTGAGAGAGCTGTTTTGCAGGTTTTTGAGGGCACAAAGGGTATTTCACTGAAAAATACAAAGACAAAGTTTTCCGGAAAGCCCATGGAATTGGCTCTTTCAGAGGAAATGCTCGGCAGAGTCTTCAGCGGAGCAGGAAAGCCTATAGACGGACTGGGGGACATTTATCCTGAAAAGTATGCGGATATTAATGGTAAGCCTTTGAATCCTGTTTCAAGAACATATCCGAGAAACTACATCAGAACAGGTATTTCTTCGATTGACTGCCTTATGACTCTCATTCGTGGACAGAAGCTTCCGATTTTTTCAGGTTCAGGACTTTCACATAATAAGCTTGCGGTACAGATTGTAAAGCAGGCAAAAATTGCTGACGACAAGGGGCAGGATTTTGCAATTGTTTTTGGTGCTATGGGTGTTAAAAACGATGTTGCAGACTATTTCAGAAAATCCTTTGCGGAAAGCGGCGTACAACAAAATGTTGTAATGTTTATGAATCTGTCAAATGATCCTATTATTGAACGTATTCTGACGCCGAGATGTGCTCTTACAGCTGCTGAATACCTCGCTTTTGAAAAGAATATGCATATTCTTGTAATACTCACAGATATTACTTCCTATTGTGAAGCACTTCGTGAATTTTCATCTTCGAAGGGTGAAATTCCGGGCAGAAAAGGTTATCCGGGTTATCTTTATTCAGACCTTGCTTCACTTTATGAAAGAGCCGGAATTGCAGAAGGGTCAGAGGGAAGTGTAACACAGATACCGATTCTTACAATGCCCAATGATGATATTACTCATCCTATTCCTGACCTTACGGGTTATATTACAGAAGGTCAGATTGTTCTTGACAGAAGTCTTGACCAGACAGGTGTTTATCCATCTGTTTCAGTTCTGCCATCATTGTCACGTCTTATGAAGGATGGAATCGGCGAAGGATATACAAGAGCCGACCATTCGGCAGTTGCAAATCAGCTTTTTGCAGCTTATGCAAAGGTTCAGGATGCAAGGTCCCTTGCATCGGTTATCGGTGAAGAAGAACTTTCGGAAACAGACAGAAAATATATGACCTTCGGTATACAGTTTGAACAGCACTTTTTATGTCAGGAGCATGATGAGGAGCGTTCAATTGAAGAAACTCTGAACCTCGGCTGGGCACTTCTGTCACTTCTTCCGAAATCGGAGCTTGACCGTATTGATGAGGAAATGCTCAATGAGTATTACAATGAAGAAGCCTTTTATCTTATGTTCGGAGGAAATAAATAATGGAAGAACAGATTTTTCCGACAAAAGGCAATCTTATTAAAGCCAGAAGAACCCTTGCGCTATGTCGAATGGGTTATGATCTTATGGACCGAAAGAGAAATATCCTTATTCGTGAAATGATGCAGCTTATGGAAAAAGTTCAGCTTCTTCGAAATTCTGTTGAGGAGGAGTATAAAGAGGCATATGCTGCACTTCAGAAAGCTAATATTACTCTTGGTGTTATTGATAATATCGCCCAGAGTGTTCCTATAGAGAACGGACTTGAAATATCCTATCGCAGTGTAATGGGAGTTGAAATTCCGACTGTTTCACTTGCTCCTGAAAAAACTTTTGTACCTTATGGGTTTTATTCAACTAATTCAATGCTCGACAAGGCTTACGTTTCTTTTTCAAAGGTTAAGAAAATTACAGTTATGCTGGCAGAGATTGATAACAGTATTTATCGCCTTGCGATTGCTATAAAAAAAGCCCAGAGACGTGCAAACGCACTGCAAAATATTCTTATTCCAAGATACGAGGAAACGGTAAGGTATATTGTAGATAATCTTGAGGAGAAGGAAAGAGAAGAATTTTCACGTCTGAAGGTTATTAAGTCATATAAACTTAAGCACAATCTGAAGAAACGGAGTTATGAATATGAAGAACAATAAGAGTATTATAGCAAGGATAGCTGTAGTCATTGTTGCAGCTGTCATACTTTTGGGAGCTATTATTCTGCCTTTTATTTATTAATATGGAGGAAATACAATGCCGGATAAAAAACATGGAAAGGATTCCTACGCCAAGGACACAATGGCGTTTTCTGTCCCCAAGGAGCCAGTAAGAAAAAACAGTAATTATCCTGACGGACGTTCGCAGCAAAGACAATATCCACAGGAACAGATGCCGCAGGGACAGAGACCGCAAGGTTATCCGCCACAGGGTCAATATCCACAAGGTCAGATGCCGCAGGGACAGAGACCGCAAGGTTATCCGCCACAGGGTCAATATCCACAAGGTCAGATGCCGCAGGGACAGAGAATGCAGGGTTATCCGCCGCAGGGACAATATCCACAGGGGCAGATGCCGCAGGGACAGAGAATGCAGGGATATCCGCCGCAGGGACAGTATTCACAGGGGCAGATGCCGCAGGGACAGAGACCGCAAGGTTATCCG
>SVNU01000062.1 GCA_015066715.1 Ruminococcus sp.
TACCGTCTGAAATTTCACAGGGAATTTCAGAACAAATAATTTCAGCAGACCAGCCGTTATAATGAATAACCTTGCTTGTACCGTTTTCGATTATCCAGTCATAATGATTCTGATCCTCTCCGACAGTACCCCTGTCCCAGAAACGCATACGGAAACCATCTGAAATACCTATATCGGCAGAATATGTTTTACCTTCAACAATCATTCCGTCAGGTGCGGTGAAATGTCCGCATTCAATACGCCTGTCACTTTCCGTAACAACCTCATACTCACAGACATAATCACCACGATTATTACCGAACATTTCAAGCATATAGTAGCTTGGTATAGCATAATCCTCGTGATTATTGAAGATTATCATATCAGGCTCCCATGCCTTGTAGGCAACATTCTGAAACAGCGGTGCATAGCTTGTCATTGTGACCTTGTCCTGATTTCGCTCAATTCCTGTGAGAAAAGCCGCTTCACCAAGTGCAGCGTAAAGATTTCCTTCCTTACAGCCGATCGTTGCCGCATATTCACCGCAGTAAATATTAACACTGTTTTTATCGAGATTGTCATACATTTTAGTATTTGCCGCAAAGAAAATCGGGTCAGAATAAAAATGCTCGTCAACGTATTCGGTTGCAAGATCTGCTTTTTCTGTATGATCGGTGGAAATATAGATGAACTGCGGAAATTCCATTTTCAGTTTTTCGTAAAAATATTTGTAACGCTTGTTGTATTCCTCGCCCCAGTTTTCGTTTCCTATTTCAAGATACTTGAGCACGGTAAATGGCTCAGGGTGTCCGTTTTCGGCACGCTTTTTACCCCATTCTGTATCAGCAGGTGCGGTTGCGTAAAGGATAGCATGAACAGCGTCATTGTAGAATTCTTCAATCAGCTTTTCATCAAAGTAATCGGGATTTCTTCCCTGACAGGTCATACCGCAGTTGAAAACATACATCGCATCAATGCCAGCATCCTCGCAGAACTGCAAGTATTCATGATAGCCTAATCCGTTGGTTGTCATATACGACCATAGAAGCCAATGCGGTTTCCTTTCCCACACAGGACCTAAGCTATCCTCAAATCTGTAAGCGGTTTCCTTGGAAAAGCCTTCTACTATACAGCCGCCAGGAAAACGCAGAAATGCAGGATTAAGCTTTAGAAGTCTGTCCACAAGTGATTTGCGCAGACCGTTTTCTCTGCCCATATATGTATCAACGGGAAAAAGCGATGTAAAGCCGATAACTATTGTTTCCGATGAATCGGATTGAAGTGCAAGTCTTGCGTTATAGTCGGTTTCTGTGCTTGTTATGATGCACTCATATTTTGTATAGTCGCCATTTACGTTGAATTTGTATTCACCGCAGCTTACTCCGTCAGCGGAGCAAAGCTTTACAGTAACATCTGCCGCAGCGTCAGTTTTTGCAAACATATAGAAACGATACTGCTTGCCTTTTTCAACAAGTACGCCCACCGCAACACCTTACCAACACTCAAATACTAAACTTAATATCAATACCTGTTTCATCGGAAATCGTCACAACCTCAATCATCGTTAAAGCTATCTCGTGCTTTTCGTGTACCGACAATTCCGACCAGCGTTTCAGCGGTTCGGACAGCGGCTTTGTGTCTATTTCCTTGCGTTTTCTTTTCTGCTTTTGTAATTTTTGTTCAAGCTCGGATTTTTGTTTGTGCAGGGCGTTTATGCGTTCCTGTATGTAGTCGAACAGCACCGTATCTGCATTTGCCAGCTTATCCATCAGCTTGCGGATTTCATCGTCAATTCGGGCAAGCTCACTGTTAAGTCTGTTCGTTTCGGTATCAGGCTTTGAACGCTTTTTCTTGGCTATTTCAAGCGACTTTATACGCTCGTTCATCGCTTCAAAAACAGCCTGTTCCACTTCGTTGGGGCGGAGCTTAAGCGTTCTCTTAACACAGCTGTTGGCATTGTAAAAGCCTGTATCAAAAAAGTATCTCCATTGCTTTGTGTGAGCCTTATTCCAACCGTATGAAACGGAAACAGCATACCCACAATGAGAACATTTCAGCAGCCCCACAAGCCACGAATGCAGTGCCTCGCTGTTGTTCGGTATTTTCTTGTTATGCGATTTTTTATCCTGTACAGCAAGCCAAGTTTGCGAGTCCACAAGTCCCTCGTGATAGCCTACCTTGACATAAGCGGGTGCACCCGATTGATTTTTTCCGTGTTGGAATAATCCGTGAACTCCGTCGAATGCCTCAATATCGTCAAGAATTTCTACACCCCTTGACGAAAGGTAACGATAAACCTCTGCGTCGGCACGAACATAAAGCGTGCTTTCAAGCAACCTTGAAAAATGCGCTCTGTCCATATTTGACCTGCCGTTTTTGCTCTCTACCGATATATCAATTTCGTTCTGCTGAAAATACGATATAACATCCTTCAGCGAGGCAGTAGGCTCTTTGTAAATCTCATAAGCCTTTGTAATAACGTGAGCCTTGTCACTTGGTACAAGCACCGAGCCTGTCTTGCCGTTGATTGTGCGGCGTTCGGGAGTGTAGCCGTAATACACCTTGCCGCCTTGATAAAACCCTGTTTCACGAGCTTTTGTGTTGTATGCGTCAGCAACTCTCGCCGCTATAGTTTCACGCTCAAACTCCGCAAAATTAAGCAGATTATTTCTCATCATCCGCCCCTCTTTTGTTTCGGTGTTGAAGGGCTCGGAAAGTGAAATAACGCTTACACCCAGCTTATCAAGTGTGTCTGTGATGTTGAGATATTCACGCATATTACGAGAAAATCGGTCGTATTTTTTTACGATAATTCGTGAAATTTCACCGTTTCGTGCGTCTGCCATCATCTCTTGGAAAGCGGGGCGATGTTCTATGTCCTTACCCGATTTTCCGTCATCACAGTATATTCTGAAATCAGCCCCCTCGCCTAAATATCTTATACATTCCTCACGCTGTGCGGCTATCGAGAGCGAGTTGTTGCCCTTATCCGCATCGCTCACAGAGCGACGAACATATATTGCCGTAGTTTTGCTCATAATCAACCTCCTGTTGTTAAGCCGACTACGAGCCAATCCACAGATAGTATATCATAATCAGCATTATTATTCAAGTGTTTTTCCGTTATTCGCTGTCATTTTCATCATCATTATCCGTATTTTCAGGATTGCTCTTTTTGGCGTTGGCAGATTTCAGAATATCATATAGCTTTTCGATTTTTGATTGCCTTACACTTTCCGATACCACATCGGGCAAGTGTACCGTGACCTTGAATGTTCTTCCTGTCCATTTATCACTTCTGTTGGTAGTCATATATTATCTCCCTTCATTTTTTAACGCTTGTGTGATTTCTTTTGTTCCTCTTTCTGTGCCTTTATGAGATTATCTATGTAATTGCCCTCAACGATTTCCTCATAAACCTTAATAAGTTCACGAACACGCTGTAAGCCAGCCTTTGCTTCATTACTGCCGTCCGCTTTCAGTTCCTCTGCTTTTTCGTAAATCTGCTCACGCGAAGATAAGCCGAACTCGCTTAATGTCAGCAGTTGGCGAGATAAACGCTCAATATTCTTATCATTTCTGAATGTATATACTTTCGTTTCATCTTGTTTTTTCGGCTCAAGGCGAAATTCCTTGATTGCGGCGGCAATATGATAAATCGTTCCGTAAATATTCTTTTCAGCACGGTTTGCCGCCTTGTTCTTTTCCCGAATTTCGCTGATAAACTCGTTTCTTCTTGAAATACGCTGTTCCAAAACTTGTGGCAAATATTCATTACCAAGCGATTTCAGCCGTACAAACCGCTCCGCATAAGGCGGTTTTACAGCTACATACTTTCCGTGCTTAATGTCATATCCGCACTCAATCAGCTTGTAAAACAGGTTATAGTAATCGTCAGAATTATATATTAATCGGTCAATATCAAGTCGTATTCTGTCACGAATACCAAGCCTTTGCGGCTGATACCTTGACATAATTTCATTCACCGTCTGCTTTGCGTATTCGGGAATATGCAGCGTGGTTAAGTCCTCCGAAAAAGGTATGCCACGCTTTTTTAATTCTGCCGAAACAAACTGCAATTTATCCTCGGAATAGACCTCAATCGGAACAAAGGCGGCGGTTGCTTTTCTTGAAAGTGATGATATTTTTTTGTCACGCTTTAATATCTCGGAACGCAGAAAATTGTTCTGATTATTGATAAGTGCTGTTTCTTCCGCAGTTAGTTCTGTGGGATTTTTCTTTTTTAGCTCGTTTATTTGAGCATTGAGCTTTCTTATTTCCTGCTTTTTTCCCTCTATTTTTTTATACTCGTCAACGGTCAGATAAGCGTGTTTATCGTTTTTCACATCACGCTTGAAATTGTGAGCCAAAAGAATTTTTGTCATTTCCTCTTGCTCTTGTTGTTCCCAAGCTACCCATTCATTCTGAAATCTGTTCGCCGAGGAAAACCCTTGCTCACGCAAAGCACTACTCATAGAATTTTTAAGCGGAAGTCCTCTCACCGCCTTGTGAGCGACAGGAACAAAGTCGATATGTAAATGTGGTGTAGCTTCGTCGAGGTGCATAACAGCGTTGAACACTCGCAAATTCGGATTTCTTTCTTCAAAGGTTTTCATATATTCGTCAAGCATTTGCTTTGCTGTTTCCCAGTTGCCCGATGCTTTTCCGCAAGTGTGAACATCTCCGAACTCTACGATTATTTCATAAAAAGGCTTTTCTTTCTTTGACTTTTTTATATGCTCGTAGTAATCGGTTATGCGTTTGTCGGCTCGTTTTTGTTTTGCGTTATACCCCGCAAGAGCCTCTCCGAAAATCTCATCATAAAACTTTTTTATGTCCGTCTGTTTATAAATTATGTTGTCGGAAATCCGAGCAGGGTCAACATTTTTAGCGATAACGGAACGGTTGTTGTGCTCAATTACGCCGCTGTCCACTCGAAAAGAAATTGAAAGTGCGTTGCTTTTTTTGTCACTCATATATCTGCCTCCTTTGCTGAATAAAGTCCGCCGTTCGTTGTATGCGATTACTCTAATTTTACGAATGTTGTACTTGTTGCTATACTCAATAGTGATAAAGACAGGGTAAACCTATCTTTATCACATTGAGTTGGGGAAATTTTCTGTCGGTCAGCCCCTCTGTCACCTTCGGTGACACCTCCCCCACTGGGGGAGACCACCCCAAACCCCTTTCTGATTTTTCGCATAATGCTCCAAATTTCTGATATAACCGAAATCGGTTATAGTCAGTTTAATAAACATACTCTCACGAACACCGAAAATCGTTGTTGTCATTATATTGAACACACTTGTATTCAAGTCCAAAATCGGTGTTGTCGCTATGCCGAGCATATTTCAGTTTTGCTCGTCAGGCTCATATTGCAGAATATCGTCAACATCGCATTTCAGAATTTCGCAGAGCCTACCGAGTGTAGCTGTACTTATTGCCTTGTTGTACCGCATACGATTGAGCGTGCTACTGCTGATGTGGTGTTTGTGGATTAGCGTGTATGTCGTTTCATCGCTTATTCTTAATGTCAGCCAGAACGGCTCGTATGAAATCATTCCAAGCCTCCTTTCACAGAAAAATATGCAAAACAGAAAAAGGAAAAACGGCAGCCACCGAAAAAAGCTGTATAGCAATTCTTCTTTCAGCTTTGAAAAAATCTTTCGTTGCAAGTAAAATTATTCACCCGCCTGCTCGGCTTCGTGTTCAAGTCTTATCTGCTCAATCGCAGAATGGAATTTCGCCTTTAAGCTGTCGGGCATTTCCTTACGAAGATACCTGTTCAATGTCGGCTCGGATACTCCCAGCTTGTCCGCTATCTCCCAAAGGAACACGCCGTTTTCTTTTGCGGCTTTGCGGATTTCGATATTTTTCTTTAACATAATATTCTCCCTTCGTTTGATTAAAAATTCTGCAACAGCCTTGACAAAGTATAATGATTGTGATACAATGTGTTTGTGATTAAATGATTGTTGCAGTGATTGTATTATACAACATTCGTTTTAGAAATGCAAGCAAGTTAACAAATTTATACTTTTTATCATTTTGGGAGGATTTTTCTATGGAAACAAATTGTCTTGATTACTTCGGCGACCGCCTTAAACTACTCCGCAGAGAGCGTGGAATTACACAGCAAGAACTTGCCGATGCTATCGGAATTTCAAAGGGCGGACTTTGCTACTACGAAAACACAAATCGTGCGCCCGACATAACGGTGCTTGAGAAATTTGCAGATTATTTCAAGGTTTCCGCTGATTATCTGCTCGGACGGACTAATGCACAGACACAGAAAGCGAAATTACAGGCGGTGTGCAATTTTACGGGGCTGTCCGATACGGCGGTAAAGCTCCTTGCAGAACTGAAAGAAAATAGCCCGCAGCAGCTCCAAGCGGTTAATTTCCTCTTGGAGCAAGCGGCGGGCGATATGGATATTGTCTATCCGCTTGATGACACGGATAATTACGAGGGCAGTATTCTGAACGCTGTGGTGCGCTATTTGAGCCGTTATCACAGCTATGACGAATATCTTATGGACGCTCTTTCAAGTACAGACGAGGGGATTTCAAGCGAAATTCAGAGTGCTATACAGCAGCTTGTGCTTAATCAGGCTGTAACGGCTTTGAAGAAGGGTGTTCGGGAGATGGTTGATTATTATTTTCAGGATACACAGAATGACGATTAAATAGCAGAAAATGCCCTCTCGGTGTTCGTGTGAACATTAAGATGATAATAATTTTTGCTATAAAGGATTAATACTAAATTAAGTGTTCATCCTTGATATGATATTTATCTATAGTGTTTTTGCATATATAATCAAATGGACTTGAAAAAATTTAAAAGTGTGATATAATATAAACAAATCTTTTTATATGGCGGTGATATTTTGAGAATAGCTGTATGTGATGATGAGCAGACATTTCTGAATTTGATAAGCAGTATATTGATAAAAGAATTTAAAAATCATAATATAGATTGTGAAATAGTTACATTTAACACTTGCAAGGAGTTTTTATCAAGCCATTGTACTAATAATTTTGATGTTGTTTTTTTAGATATTGTAATGCCGGAAATGAACGGCTTTGAAGCTGCCAAGGAGATTAGAAAAATCTCTGAAAAAACGTATGTTATATTTGTTACAACTGAGAATAGTCTTGTTTATGATAGCTTTGAATTTCAGCCATTTTATTTCGTGCCTAAAGGAACAAAAAAATTCATCGAAGAAAGATTATCCTTGGTTGTTAGCAGGCTGATAATTCGTTTTTTGGCAGATAAGCAGTTATCGCTGCCTTTGCCGTATGGCAAAAACATTTTAATTACACCCACGCAAATCAAATACCTTAGGAGCAGCGCTAATTATACCGAGTATATTCTGAACGATAATACAGCAGTGCGGGTTAGGCAAAAGCTTGATGATGCAATGGAGCAGCTTAGCCCTGATTTTTTTGTTCGTATTCATAAAAGCTATGCTGTAAATATGAAATACATAAAAACCATTGATTACAGCAGTTACGGATTATTGCTCGATGATGATACATTTCTGAATATAAGCAGAAAATATAAAAACGATTTGGAGGAAGCCTACTGCGGTTATCTGCGGAATTTTGGTTGAAATTTTATGATTGATTTTCTTTGGAAGCTGCTGGAATTTGCAGTTACAATATTCGATGGATTTGTTCTGACAAGATTTGTGTTTTTGTCATTGAATTGCAATTTGCAATATCCTACCAATAAAGCTAAATATTTTATTTCATCTATCGGTTATGCAATAGTAATAAGCATTATGAATTCCATTACCGTGTTTGAAGGGTTGGGCGGAGTAATATATACTGTATATGCGTTTCTGATTTCTTTGTTTTTACTTCAGGGCACGGTTATTAAAAAGCTGTTCGTATCAATATTGAATAATCTCATTGCTTTATTCGTAAACGTGCTTGTTTCAAGCGCTGTTTCGGCCGCTTTTAAAGCGGATATAACTGTGATTTACACAGAACAGTCTTTGATAAGATTTATAGCTGTAATATCTGCACAAATTCTGATGTTTGTTTTTTGTGATTTGCTTATTAAGATAATAGGTCAGGATAAACTGAGCTTGAATAAAAAGGAATGGTTTTTAATATTAATCACCTTCGTTTTTTCATTCTCAACTATTGCGATTATCCATATTGCGCAAACCTATTATGATATACCCGAAGCGGCAACAATGTTAATGCTTTTTGCGGAAATTTGCTCTGTTATATTATTCGTTGCAAGCTTTTATATAATATTTGCGCTCAGCAAAAGCAACAAAGAATCAGAAGAGCTTCGTATTCTTAAACAACAAAATGAATACAGAATTCAGTATGCCAATAACATTAAAATGCAGTATGACGAAATAAGACGAATAAGACATGATATGAAACAGTCGTATTCGGTTATTGAATCGCTGATATCCGATGAAAAATATGCCGAAGCGAGCGAATATATAAATTCAAATATAAGTAGTATTGGCAAATCTGAAATTATTATAAATGTTGGAAATGATTTTGTAAATGCTATTTTAAATTCAAAGCTCACCTATGCAAAGTCAATAGGTATTGAGGTTATATGCAGTTCAACCAGTAACATTAAAGGCATTGATGATACAGACCTTTGCAGCTTGCTTGGAAATATGCTGGACAATGCAATAGAAGCCTGTGAAAAAAATGAAGGCGAAAAGCTGATTGAAACAAATATTATATTCCGAGAAAATAAATACATTATTATTGTTTCAAATTCTGTTGAATCAGAAATTCTGAAAAGCAACAAAGCCTTGAAAACAACTAAAAAGGATACGGAAAATCACGGTTTTGGCGTTAAGAGCATCCGAACTATTGCGGAAAAATACGGAGGTGTGGTAAACTATTATCAGGAAAGAAATATGTTTAATTGTCAGGTTGTTCTGATGTTGAAATAAAATTTAATAGGTATTTAAATCCGTCTGTTTAAAGGTTAACAGACGGATTTTTCTGTTAATTTTCCCTATACTGTGTCAATTTTCCCAAAATGTTGACTTTAAAGCTTCGGATTGTTAAACTGAAATCAAGGAAGTGAGAAAATGATTGAAAGGCTTGCCGAGAAAATCACAAGGTTTATATATCGGAATACCACAAATGATTCTGAAATGTTTGAAGTGTATAAATACGGAGTAGAAATAACTATATCCTCATTTTTAAATATATCACTGATATTATTATGCAGTCTTGTAATATCAGATATTTTGGCAGGAATTGCATTTCTTATCAGTTTTATAATTTTACGCTCATTTACAGGCGGCTATCACGCAAAAACATATTTTATGTGCAATGGACTTTTCGTATTAACTTTTTTAATCGTATATGCTATAAATTGTTTACTTAATATGCTGAGCTTGCCATTCAGGGTGTTGGAGATGCTGGTTTTGCTTAATTGTATGCCGATTATTCTTTTTGCACCGATAGAAAATAAACAAAAAAGGCTTGATGAGCAGAAAAAGAAAAATTTAAGAATCAAAGCGGTTATAACCTTTATCATAATATCAGTTGCGGCTTTGGCATTGTGCTTTTTTAACAACAAATACGGAACTCTTGTAATCATAACCACATCAGCAGTATCAGTTATGATTGTAATAGAAATATTAAGGAAAAGGAGGAACAAAATATGACATTCAAAAAAACAGTAGCCAAGACATTAGCAGCTACAGCTTTAAAGATGGCAGAGAAGGCTTGCGGAACAGCATCTATCTACGGCTTATATCAGCCGAAAGAGCCTAAGGCTTTAAAAAAGTTAAAGCGCAAGTAATCTCAAGCCTCACACTTTATGTTGTCGTACAATACAGCGACAGCATAAAGTGTGAACAAAATTATTTATTGAAAGGAAAATTATTATGAAAAAATTAACAAAATTAATTACAATCATTGCAGTCGTTGCAACAATCAGTGGTACGACATTATCATCAACAGTATCTGCCGCAAACTATCGTAGAAATGACAGTAGTACTAGGTATATTGCATATGATTGTAAAACAGGTGAGGAAACTATTATAGACATAAAACTTGATGTTAGTGGCATCAATTATGTCGAAGCCGAGTCTGACGATGAAATATTGTATACGACCACTAAAACAAACGCTCGCGTAGTAATAGGTGATGATGAAAGGGAGACAATCTCTGATACAACCGTATCTCCTTATAAAGGAATAGGATATTTAACTTGCACAAAAAATGAAGAAACTGAACGTGGAACATGCGCAGCATTTGCTAAAAATGCCGTCATTACTGCCGCACATGTCGTTTGGGATAAAGGTGATACTGATAAAACGGAAAGAATTATAGAAATTTCGTTTGGACGTAATGGTGATAATTATCCTTATGGCACCATAACTGACGATCCCGTAAAAATAATTATTCCGGAAGAGTATAAAGAGAACAGTTCAACAGAGTATGACTATGCTATTATATTATATTCTGAAGATGTAACAATATCGTCTTATAGATTTGGATTTAGCAAAAATGCAACCGAATCAACCAATGTAAGCGTTACAGGTTATCCTAAAAACACATCAACAGCCGAAAGTGAGAATGCCTCATCTAATAGTTTTATGCAGTGGACACATAGTGGAAAAATAACGAAAGTAAACGCAAGCACTATCCAATATAAAATCGACACAACAGGTGGACAAAGTGGCGCACCTGTTTATACGGATGAAAACAGAATAGTAGCTGTGCATCATGGTGGAAACAGCACTCGCAATTCTGCAAGACGTATAGATGACTATTTATTTTCGATAATGAAAAGTATCAAAGATGGTACATATGAATATGACGAATAATAAAAAAATAAATCAATCAAAGAGGTACTACTATGAATAAAAAAATCTGTAAATTCATAGCCGCAATGGCAGTGGTAAGCACAACTATGTATTCGCCTATGTTTACTATTGACACTAATGCTGAAAACATAAGTGTTTCAATCAGCAAGTCTGAAAATGTCGAAAGCACAGAAATAAGAACAGTAAAAGAGTTGATGAATATGAAATCAAACGGCACATATCACCTTGCAAATGATATTGACCTTTCAAATGTGAAATGGCGTTCAATCAGTGGTTTCAAAGGAACTTTTGACGGTAACGGCTATGAGATTAAAAATCTCAAATCAACAACCTACGGCTTGTTTTCTTCGCTGAAAAGTAATGCGGTTGTTAAAAATGTTAAGCTTACAAATGTGAACATAATGTCCAAATATAAGACGGTAGGCGCGGTTGCGGCGTTAATAAACAGCAGCGCTGAAAATGTTGAGATAGATAACTGCTTTGTAAGCGGAGTTGTGGCTTCCTGTCTTACGAAATATAATAAAACAGCTTCAAGCAGTACAGCTGGGGCTATTGTTGGAAAAAACAGCTCCAAAAGTACGGTAATAAGTAACTGCTACAGTAACGCTGTGGTGTGCGCCGAAAAGCAAGCAGGCGGTATTGTCGGAATTAACAAGGGGACTGTTTTGAACAGCGGTTTTGGCGGTGCGATTGAGAACTCAAAAAATATCTACGAGCTCGCCTGTGACACTAACGGCGAAAAGAATGATGATTACACATATATGTATTGCTGCGGCGGAATTTGCGGTATTAATTACGGAATTATCGAGAGCTGTTTAAGTGAATATACAGATATGGCGTGCAGTAAATATAATGGCGGATTTGCAGGGCGAACACTTCCTGACAGCAAAATCACAAATTCTTTAAATTTGACAAAAATATGGTTAAGCGACGATATGTACTGTGGATTAATTGCAGGCTATGCCTCCAAAAAGGCTGACATCGCTAACTGCTGCACACGAGAACGAAACAATAGTATGACTTTAAACGCTGTCGGAAAAACAGTAGGAAAATTCAGCGCGATAACGATTTCTTTAGAAGACCTCGGAAACGAAAAATGTCTTAACGTTATTGGCGATAAATGGTGTATCGAAAATGAAAAACCTGTGCCTATTTCTATAAAGGACTATATAGCGCTCGAAAAAACAGCTTCAATTAAAGGCGAAAGGCTGGATTTCTGAACAAAAAATACTCGATAAGTCTAATAGTTGTTTTTACTTAGAAAGGTAAATATTATGATTGTGTTTATAAAAAAGATAACAGCTGTTTTGGTAATATTGACTTTTTCAATGTTTTTCGCTGTGAAAATATATGCAGACGAATATGATAAGGACTATATAGAGAGTCTATCTTCGTTGCCGAAATACGAAACCTCATTTGTTCCGATAAAGCTTTCAGAACCGTCAGATTTTTCAAACGATTTAGTTAACTGTATAAATGTTAATGGCGAGCTTTATCATATCAGCCTTGAATATATGGAAAAATATGACGGCTGGGACGATATTAAAAAAGATATTCTTTCAGTTATGGATTTTGATAATCTGCGTATAGACAGCTATGAAGAGCTGAGAAATATGATTCCTTTCGGAGTTTGCGTTGATGAATACGGCAGAAATCCAAGCCCGCTTTATCAAATTTCCGATGATATTATTATCCTTGAAGACTATCACTGCAAATACGATAAAAGCGGAAACTTGTATCACATGACCACAAAGGACGAGTTTATCGGATACAGAATATGTAATCGGTTGTCTTCCGATATTTTATATAAAAGCTGTTGGTATGAATCAGATGGATTTAAGTATTATATCGACAAGAACGGTATGCCGACAACTAAAAACAGGACTATCGGCGGCATAAGATATGTGTTCAACAAGTACGGTCAATGTCAAGGAAAGTACACAGGCTGGACAAAATCCGCAAGCGGCAGGCGTTATTATAAAAATGGTGTTATGCTGAAAGAAAGATGGCTTAAAACCAAAAGCGGAAAGAAATATTACGCAGGTGAGGACGGATATATGCGTACAGGCTGGTACAGAGTCGCAGACGGCTGGTGCTATTTCGACGATAAAAACGGTCAGATGGCAACAGGTGATGTGAAAATTAACGGAAACACATATACTTTTTCAGCAGACGGCATATGGAACGGTCTTGCGGATTATGACAACACAAAAATTTATAATACGCTGAGCAAAAAGCTTTCAAAAGATGATTACGGCGGAATATATCTTGATAAAAACGCTGTTGTAGTTATGAGCAAAAATGTTAGCGCCGTTAAAAAGCTTACAGATGAACTGAAAAAGCTATATGCACCTATTGTAGTAAAAGAGTGTAATTACTCAGTCAATGAACTTGAAACTGTAAAGAAACATTTGGATAAAAATCAGAAGAAATATGGCATTTCCGCAATTTCAACTGATGTAAAAAATAACAGAATAAGTGTTGAAATGAAAAAAAGCAACAGTAAACTGAATGCTTATCTTGACACGCTTGATGATGATAATATCGTTCGTATTGAATACACAGATGTCGTTATGACGGATGATTGAAAACAAACACTTATTAAATGGCTAACCTCCGCATACGAAAAACGTATGCGGAGGTTTTCGCTTCAAGGTATATGACCTATATTCCCTCCGAAGATGAGTTTAAGAAAGAATTGCGCTTGGAGAATTATCATAAGAAAGATGATGAATAATTGTATAACAAACCGCCGCATTTGCATAGCATTTGCGGCGGTTTGTTTGTTGGAGATGTTAATGGATTGGCTCTATATCGGCGTTTGTTAAATTGATAATGTGTAGTTACAGGCACTCCCATAAAACCGTCATTTGTGATCATGCCACCGTTGAAATTCACTTCAAGAGCACGTCTGCGGTTACTGTTAAGAGTGCCTTTATCAGTAAGCTTCATTACTGCACCGTCACAGCATTCCCACGCTGCAATACCTTCGTCCTCGTAACAGTCAAAAGAAGATGTCCAGCCTGTTTCGGAGGTAATAAGCTTATTTGCAGCATCATATTTGCAGCCCTGAGGGATTATTCCGTCATCAAAGGCTCTGTTGCGCAGAAGCTCAGCATAAAGTCCGCCGTCACCTGCTCTGTTTATATCTTCAAAAAACAAGCCATACAGGCTT
>SVNU01000063.1 GCA_015066715.1 Ruminococcus sp.
AAACCCCTGCCGTTTATTTTGGCAAGCGCGGTATCGGCGTATGGAAAAACAAAGAGGAATTTACAAATCCGTACAACTGGAGTGGCTTTATTGTCGGTCAGATTTTGTCAAAGCCCGAATATATGGGACATACGGTAAATTTCCGTTCCCATAAGGCTTCATACAAGGATAAAACCGCTGTAAAAAATCCGAAAGAGGAATGGCTTATATTTGAAAATACCCACGAAGCTAATGCTATATCTAAAAACGATATAGACACCATAAGCAACAAGTTTAAAGAAATCGAACAATCACAACGTTATATCGTGGCATCGAAACAGGATAATCTAGAATCTTTGATTAGTAAATTTCTACAAGAACTATTAAAATCATACGACGATATTGCCACTCAGCATTATTATGAAGAGTTTGTTAAGTATGGAAAAAGCCTTAAAATATTGAAAGTGAAAACTGATGAGCTACTTAATTGGTATATGTACATGATATATATTGAACGCTCTTATAACATTGTGGTTAATCTGCGAAAAAATGCATATTCTGTTTCCGAAAGCGTTGTGGCGAGAGCTGATAATGCAATTGAGTATATTGATTCCATTAATCTGCAAGCGGTATCCGAACCATTGATAAAAGAATATATAAATTATAGGAGAGCTGAATTTGAGTTCCGCAAGGGTTATTATTTAGATGATTCTAGTGCAATAACTGCGTTCGGAACTGCATCGAAAACGTATTTAGAAATGTTAAAAAAATATAATATATACTTTGATACTTCAAAAGGACCTGATAAAGATACATTGAATTTGACGCAATCAAACTACATATTATCAGAAGTAAAAATAATAGCGTATTTATTGAATTCGGTAGGAGAATGTTACAGCAAAATCTGTTATTGTTTTAATCAGTTTAAAACTCATGACAAAAGTAATTCGAAAATTTCTTATCAAGTTGATATTTGCTCGGAATGGACTATTATATTCTGTAAATATGCGGTTGAATACTCTGAAAACATATACGAAAGAGAGGTGTATTACAGAAATCTCGCTTGCGCTTATGAACGGCGTGACAGATTGCATAATTTCGGTGACCACATGAAGTTGATAATTGAAAACTATCAGAAATCAATTAGAATGTGTCTTGTAAATTATAAACAATCTTATTCTAATCGCGAATTATCTTACTACGCAACACTTTCGTATTTCAATAAATGTTTCGATGCTTTTTTCTATAACAATAAAACACTAGAAACAAAAATAAATATAGAAGAACTAAAGAAAATTATTAAAGATTTTTATTATCTCTCCTGGATGGCTGTAAATGATTTCCAAAACAAACTATCATTTCAAGCATTAAACGGATTAGCGTGTGCATGGTCATTAGTACTTGATTCTTCAAACGAAGAAAAATATCAATACTACATAAAAGTAATAGACGAACGGATTCATTTGCTTGATATAGCTCGAAAAAATGATAGCTATTATTCTCTTCTCAAATTATTGTCAACGAAACTTAAAGTTTCAAATGATAGGTAAGCATAATTATTATTAAAAAGGATGTTACTTAAATTTTATTAGTACACTACTCATATAAAATCGGACACTCTCCCTTGACAAATGTTATCAGAGGATAATGTGAGTGGCAAGATTTCCGATGAGCGTTTTGAAATGATGTCGAAGAATTACGAAGCCGAGCAGAAGGAGCTTCGACAGATTATCCCCGAATTATCTCAGTTTATTGAAGCAAGTGAGCAGAAGAATGCTGACACAGCACAGTTTATCGGAATTGTCCGTAAGTATTTCGAAATTCCGAAGCTTACTCCTGAAATTATGCACGAATTCATTGAAAAGATTGTCGTACACGCCCCTGACAAGTCCAGCGGACACAGAACACAGCAGATTGATATTCATTTTCGTTTCAATGTTGCTGTTGCAACTGCTGTCGCTGACAGTATGGTTTACGACAAAAAAGAAAGGCTGCGTAGGATTTTCCTACACAACCTTTCGGTTACATATTAAATACTTCTGTATGGGTGGTCGGCTTTTTGCGGCGACTGTTTCTCACATTCCAAACTCAACCTCGTATGTAACAATAACCTTATGTCCCTCGGCGTTGCGGTTGATTCTGCTGAATTTCCATTGTTGTTCTGTACTCATCTTTTTAACCATCTGACCGCCTACGGAACCAACCTGCTTAGCTGTAAGGTCGCCGTTGTAACCCTTATCCTTAAGAGGTACACCAACCTCGTTAGCAGCCTGCATCTTGATATTGCTTAAATTTGCATTCTTGTTATTCTTAGACATAATAGTATTTCCTCCGAAATTTTTATTGCGTTGACTTTTGTCCCCGCAAGAGTATTATGTCACAGAGTTATTTTTATATTACAGGTAAATTTTTTGAATTTTTCATTTGTTTGGAATTGTTTCTTCAATTGATTTGTAAAGCTTGTATGCGAAAAACGCTATAACGAGCGCATAAGCAAGCATTATAAACTCAAGAGCAATAACGGAAATCATACCCGAGTTAACAAATCCGACCATAGAATTCATAGCCGTATGGAGAATTATTGCAAGCGGGAAAAGGAAAATATATTTTTTCTCCCTTGCAGCGGCGAATACGAATACCGACATAGAGGTATGGAAAATCATAGCCGCAATACGCTCCAGCGTACCGAGCACGGCAGGAAAATACAGCGGAGAATTAGCGTAGCTTCCGAGTTGTGCAAGTGCTGTGGCTTTTGTACTTTCATCAAGGTTGCCGATAATTGTATCAATTCCGCCGCCGTTTATGATTATGCCCATTGCCGCAAACATCAAAGCGTTATAACCCACATACGCGCTCTCAATACCACCGTGGCCTATACCGTAGAAAATAGCGGTCTTTTTTGATTTGTATTTTTTCAGGAAGAATTTGTAGGAGATAAAACGTCCGCCCTCCTCGAAAATACCTGCTAAAAGGCCGCCGCCGATTATCGCCGAAAGCCAGACATTACCTGTAATAGCTTTGGCGACAGGATTGTCACCTGTCAACAACAATAATGCAGGAATTGATTTCAGCAAAAGTCCGAAGCCGATAAAGCTGACTGCACCGATTAAAACAGGGAAAAGAGGTTCCTTTGTTTTCTTCTTCCAGATTATAAGAGCGATAACAGGCAGAGCGATAACCAGAACAGCCTCAATAATGAGCCCGATAATTGCGCCTGTTTCAAAATGTAAAGTGTTTTCCATAATAAATCCCCCTTAATATTTTCTTGATATAACGTAGGAATATACGACTGAAATAATAATCGCCGCAAGCATAACTCCCATTATACTCCAGACAACCGCCATCCCCTTTAAGATAAGCGAAATCGCTATCATAAGTATGCCGCCGATAAATATTGCAACGCCTGCAAAGCGGTTGCTTAATGTCCACGTTTTTTCGTTTTTCATGCTCCACGGTGTGCGTAGTCCGAAAAGTGCATTTTTTCTCGCCTTAGGCATAAAATTACCCAACACAGCAAGCAGAATTCCCATCGCTATCCCGACGATGTTGCCAAGCTGGGGCGGCATAACCGTTGCCGAAACGTCCTCGCTTGTAAGAATAAAAAATACAAATCCGCCGCCAATCAACAGGAATGTAAGCATACCTACAATGGTTATAACAGGCATAATTTTCATATTGTTCTTTATTTCGGCAATCTTTTTCTCATCGTTTAAATTTGAAAGCTGTTTTTTATAAATCTTGTCAGCAATAAAATTGATGACAAGGAACACAATGTTAACAGCAGGAAAAAGGAATATTTCATATTTCGAGCCGAACCTGTCCGCCGCTCCCGTAAAATCAAAGTGCATAGGGATTGTATCAGGAAGAAAGCCGACTACGGCTGCTGTCGCTATGATTGAAACCGCCATTATAATCCACATTATCTTATTTTTCATTATCGTTACCTCCAAACTGTTTCATCCATAAAATCATTTCATCAAAAACGCTTGTGTTAAGCTCGTAGAAAATAAAATTCTTTTCTTTATATTCCATAATAAGGTCGGCTTTTTTCAGCAATTTAAGATGATACGAAAGCGCCGCAGGAGTTGTATTGAGCTTTTCGGCTATTTCGCCTGCGTTAAGCCGCCCGCTTCTCAGCATTGTTAAAAGCTCCCGTCGTTGCGGGTCCGAAAGGGCTTTAAAGGTTTCTGCAAGTCCCATCTGCTCACCTCTATTTAAAAATTTCTTTAAATAGATTATAGCACGCAGATTTACGATTGTCAAGAACTATTTAAAAAAATTTTTAAATACTTTCGTGAACAGAGAAATAAGAGAATTAACTGGCTGTTGTTTTTTGTTTTTGGGTGTGCTATAATATTCAGTATGATAAAACAGAATTTATAGGAGCGGAGTTTGGCTTTTCTGAATAATTTTTTCAAAAAGGTATTGACTTTCACGTTCCGTTATAGTGTATACTTCGTTTTGTGAGGTGATTAAAATGCAGATTAAGGAGTTTGCCGAGATTACGGGAGTGAGCGTGCGCACGCTTCATTATTACGACGAAATAGGGCTTTTGAAACCGGCTTATGTTGACAAGTTTACAGGTTATCGCTATTATGATGGAAGCTCTCTTATTCGTATGCAGGAGATTCTTTTTTACCGTGAACTCGACTTTTCTCTGAAAAGTATCGGCGTGATTTTAGCATCTCCCGATTATGACAAAAACAAGGCGCTGAAAGAGCAGAAACATCTTCTGACGCTCAAAAAAGAACGGTTGGAGCGGCTGATTTCTGCAATTGACGGAGCTGTGAAAGGAGAGAATGTAATGAAAGCATTTGACAACAATGAACTCGAAAAATATAAGGCTGAGGCCAGAGAGAAATGGGGCAATACCGCCGCGTATAAGGAACACACCGAAAAGACGAAGAATTATTCGGATGACAAGTGGAACAATCTTGCTGAGGAGATGAACTATATTCTTGGAGATTTTGCGGTATGTATGAAGAATGGCGGGGAGCCTGTTTCCGACGAGGCACAGGACCTTGTGAAAGCATTACAGACCCACATCACCGAGAATTATTACAACTGTACAAATGAGATTTTGGCAGGTCTTGGTCAGATGTATGTTGCAGACGAGCGGTTCAGAAATAACATTGATAAGCACGCTGACGGTACCGCTCAATTTATAAGTGACGCAATAAAAATCTATTGCGGGAAATAATTGTCAAGCGATAGTATAACTTTTCTTAGTGCTTGAATACACTGATGCCCTCTCACAAAAATGAGAGGGCATATTTTTATTCGCAGGCGATATATATGTCCATACTTTCGCCGTCTGTTTCAAAGCAGGGGATAACTCCCTCCCAGACGTGCTTCAAGCCGTTTGTTTTCATATATTCGTCAATTGTTTTATAGCCGTTTGGGATAGTTACAAAGGGGTTGTCAAAGGGACTTTCGATGTGTACCGCCGCATAACGGTGCGCCTTTTGTTCTTTGATTTCAAGACCGTCGGGAGTAACGTTTTCGGGTAAAATCCAAGCTGCAGTGTAGCCGTGCATATTGTATACGTTTATCTGTTCCTGAGAAAGAAAGGGGAAGTCCCAGCCGATAACCTTTGGGTTATCAACTCCGTTCTCCTTTGCGATTTTATATATCCTGTCGAGTGCGTCGCCCTCCGGGTTGGTGCTTATAGCGGTATACACTACATAGCGGAAGGCGGGTACTGTTTCGACTCTCAGGTTTGAGTATGCTTCGTCATAAGCACCCAGGTCGTCGCGGAAAAGGTTGTCGAGGGTGCAGTTGAAAAGACTGCATAGCTCTATCGCTTTTTCAATTTCGGGCTTACATTCGTCAAGTTCCCACTTTGAAACCGTCTGACGTGAAACATCAAGTTTTTCGGCGATTTTTTCTTGCGTCATATTTCGGTTTAACTTGCGTAGATGCTGTAAATTCTTACCAAAGCTCATATCAATTATCCTTTCTGAATTATTCTGTAAGCTTACAAGAAGATTATAACATTACACGTGCAGATTTTCAACCATAGTAAAATTGATTTTTTTTGTTTTTGCGCAACCTGAAGTTGACGAATATGGTTGATTGTAAGATTTGTGCGGATATTTATAATCGTATTGCTTACTGTTGTTGAGATAAATTTTAAAAAGATATTAAGATTTTGGGAAATCTGACGATAATAAAAGTGTAGACCGATTATAATTCTGTGTAGGAGGTAGTTATGCAAATACTTAAAAATTTATCAAGAGCGGAGCTGGATTATTTAACTGGTCAGCCTACCGCAAAAGCATTGATTGAAAAGAATAAGAGCAGTGCTATAAACATACCTAAGGGTGACGCTAAAGCAGCAGCAGAATTTGTGGCTGCACGAAAAAGAGAAAAACAGGAAGACTCCTTTCAGCTATCCGACGCAGGACTTGCGGTTTTAAAAAAATCGTTGGAAAAACCTGTTGATAACACTGAATTAAAAGAAAACCCTGAACTTATTCTTTATAAAAAAAGATAGTATAAGTCACTGCACTCGTGAAAAATACGGGTGCAGTGACTTTAGATAAACCGCATTATATGCTTTAAGAAAAACATCTAAATCAGGAGGAACGAAAAATGCACAGAACTTTTGGCGATAAACAGAATGCAGAGTATTTAGACCGGGAGGGCGCTTACCTCATACCTTGCCGCAACAATAAAATCGGTGTTATCAAAACTATGAAGGGTTATTTTTTCTTAGGCGGCGGTCTTGAAAAAGGCGAGAGTCATTTGGCTTGTATTGAACGAGAGTGCCTTGAGGAAGCGGGATATGTGGCCTGTGTTAAGAATAAACTGTGTTCCGCTGAAGCATACGTCGAGCATCCTACAATCGGATATTTTCACCCCATTCAGACATATTACTGCGGGGAATTGCTTGAAAAAGTTACTTCTCCTACGGAAACAGACCACATTCTCTGTTGGATTGAGTATGAAGAATTAAAGGGGAATATGTTTGTTGAAATGCAGAACTGGGCATTGGAGAGGCTTTTTGATTGCGGCTGTAAATAAAATTTCAAAAACCTATTGCTTTTTTCAGAAAAATGATGTATAATGCAAATGTAAAATTTAACAGACGGGAGCTTGTGTTACAGGCTGAGAGGAAGGTTTGACCTTCGACCGATAACCTGATTTGGATAATGCCAACGTAGGGACGACTGTAAAGCGCTGACGCTTTAACGTCGGTGCATTTTTTATATGCAGAACAATGGAGCTATCGAAATCGGTAGCTCCTTTTTTATTGCAAAAGGAGGTTATTTATGTACAAAACGCAAATGGAAGCGGCACGCAAAGGTATCATCACAAAGGAAATGGTGGCTGTTGCGGAAAAGGAATATCGTACTCCCGATGAAATTCGTGAGCTTGTAGCAGAAGGAAAGGTTGTAATCTGCGCCAACAGGCTTCACAAGCGCATTGAACCAAACGGCGTAGGCTCAATGCTCCGCACGAAAATCAATGTGAATCTCGGCGTGTCCAGGGACTGTAAGGATTATGACGTTGAGATGAAAAAGGTTATGGCGGCGGTAGATATGGGCGCGGAGGCTATTATGGATTTATCTTCTCACGGCAACACCCAGCCCTTCCGACAGAAGCTTGTAGCTGAATGTCCCGCAATGATTGGAACTGTACCCGTGTATGACAGCGTTATCCATTATCAACGCGACCTTGCGACGCTTACCGCAAAGGACTTTATTGATGTTGTTCGTCTTCACGCTGAAGACGGCGTTGATTTTGTTACTCTTCACTGCGGAATTACACGCAAAACCATTGAACAGATAAAGAAGCACAAGCGTAAAATGAACATTGTTTCCCGCGGCGGCTCGCTGGTTTTTGCGTGGATGAGTATGACAGGCAATGAGAACCCGTTTTACGAGTATTATGACGAAATTCTTGACATCTGCCGCGAGTATGATGTAACAATTTCTCTGGGTGACGCCTGCCGTCCCGGCTGTCTTGCAGACGCGGGCGATGTGTGTCAGATTGAGGAGTTGGTGCGGCTTGGGGAGCTTACGAAAAGGGCGTGGGCGAAAGATGTTCAGGTTATGATTGAGGGACCCGGACATATGCCGCTTGACCAGATTGAAGCGAATATGAAGCTACAACAGACAGTCTGTATGGGTGCGCCGTTTTATGTTTTAGGTCCGCTTGTAACAGATATTGCTCCAGGGTATGACCATATAACGTCTGCAATCGGCGGAGCTGTTGCGGCGATGAGCGGTGCGGCGTTTCTCTGTTATGTTACGCCTGCGGAGCATCTTGCGCTTCCGAATCTGGATGACGTAAAACAGGGCATAATCGCATCAAAAATTGCTGCACACGCCGCCGATATTGCAAAGCATATTCCGCACGCAAGGGATATTGACGACAAGATGGCAGATGCACGAAGAACATTCGATTGGGATAAGCAGTGGGAGTGTTCCATTGACCCTGAAACCGCGAAGAAAATACGCGACGACAGAAAGCCTGAGATTGAGGAAAGCTGTTCAATGTGCGGCAAATTCTGCGCCGTAAGGAGTATGAACAAGGCTCTTGAGGGCGAATATATCGACATTCTTTGAGATAATTCTCATTTGAAAAGTAAAAATAAAGGAGGTTAATACGGACAGCGGGGAGCGCCGTTTGTCTTTGACTTATGCGAGGGAAGCCGTGTTTCGGCGTGAGAGGGAAAAATTGATTTCCGACCGAGCGAGGTGAATTCACTTCGTATTTTAAAAGAAACGAAGGAAATAAAAATGAAAACAAAAAACAAGCTTTTACGAATGGTAATCTTATCGGTACTTATTGCACTCGGTGTTGTAATTTCACCCATACTGCGGTTTGAGGGAATGTGTCCGATGGCGCATTTTATCAACATTGTCTGTGCCGTATTGTTGGGTCCTTTTGAGTCGCTTCTGTGTGCCATACTCATCGGTATTATCAGAATGATTTTTATGGGGATACCGCCTATCGCGCTGACAGGTGCAATTTTCGGCGCATTTCTGTCAGGCGTATTCTACAAAGCGTCAAAAGGCAAGCTGTTGTTTGCGGTACTTGGGGAAATAATCGGTACAGGAATTATAGGCGCAATAGCTTCATACCCTGTGATGACATTCCTTTGGGGCAAAGAGGGACTTAGCTGGCTTTTCTATGTCCCCTCATTTATCTGCGGAACGCTTATCGGCGGAAGTATCGCTTTTGTATTCTTGCGTAAGCTTTCCAACAGCGGTCTGCTTTCACAGTTTCAGAACAGCCTCGGCTCGATGAGCTATAACGATAAAAGCGGACTGCTTGAAAATGCTGTTACAATCGGAACTCTGGGTGTAATTGCATTTATCGTTATAAAAGTGCTGACCGGGCTTTTTGAGATGACCGACCCTTTGTGGAATTATCTTTCATTCGGCGTTCTCGGAGCGTTCCTTTTAGCGGGAGTTGTTTACTATTTTGTAAAAAAGCTTAATGACAGGAGGGATAAAAATAATATCCGAAATCAACATAATACGTGAAAAACTTAAAGAAAAAAATCCGCTTGTCCATTGTATCACAAACCCCATTTCCATAAATCAATGTGCAAACGCTGTTCTTGCGGTTGGCGGCAGACCTATTATGGCGGAGCATCCGAAAGAAGTGTATGAAATAACAGAAACGGCGTCTTCGGTTATGCTTAATATTGCCAATATAACCGACGCACGTATGGAATCCATAAAAAAATCAGCAGAATGCTGCGCGAAAAATAACATTCCTTTTGTACTCGATATTGCAGGCTATGCCTGTTCATCGCTCAGACGTGGATATGTTGATGATTTGCTGAAAATTGCTGTACCGAATATCATCAAGGGCAACTATTCGGAAATAAGGTCGCTTTTCGGTGGTTACACTTCGGTCGGCGTTGATTCGGAAGATATAGGCGTAGCTGAAATCGAGAGAGTTTCAGCGGCGCTTGCCCGAAAGTATAAAAAAGTAATCCTCGCAAGCGGAAAGACGGACGTTATAACCGACGGAAAAAGGCTTTTCCGTGTATTTAACGGCACACCTATGTTAAGCCGTATAACAGGCACAGGCTGTATGCAGGGAGCTTTGTGCGGTACATTTTTATCGGTATGTGAACCGATTTATGCCGCAGTCACCTCCGCTGTAATAATGGGGATATGCGGTGAGTCAGCCGAAACAGAAAAGGGAAACGGAAGCTTTATGGTGAACTTTATGGATAAGCTGTCAACAGTAACTGACGGCGAAGTTGAAGAAAAAATCAGAATGGAGGAAATAAGCATTGAAATTTGACAGCAGTTTATATTTTATCACCGACAGCACGCAGTATGGTGAGGAGGATTTCCTTAATCGTGTTGAAAGCGCCTGCAAAGGCGGAGTAACGCTGATTCAGCTTCGTGAAAAGGAAAGGACAACAAGGGAGTATATTGCTGTTGCTGAAAAGGTTCACGCGATAACACAGCGGTACAATATTCCCCTTATAATCGACGACAGGGTTGACGTTGCGCTTGCCGTAAACGCGGAGGGTGTACACGTAGGACAGTCTGATATGCCTGTGAAAATAGCGAGAAAGCTTATGGGTGATGATAAGATTGTAGGGGCAACCGCAAAGACTGTTCCACAGGCGATTGAAGCTTACGAGCAGGGTGCGGATTATCTCGGAGTAGGAGCAATCTATCCTACAACCACAAAGGTAAAAACTGTTCTGACGAGTGTTGAAACGTTGAACAAAATCGTGGAAGCCGTACCCATTAATGTCAACGCAATCGGAGGTCTGAACAAGGATAATATTCACATTCTTAAAGGTAGCGGAATTGACGGAATATGCGTAGTTTCAGCGATTATGAAAGCGGATAATCCCTGTGTAGCTGCGAGAGAACTGAGGGAGGCATTTGATGAATTACAGCAAAGTTAAAACTGCTCTAACAATTGCGGGAAGCGACTCAAGCGGCGGCGCAGGTATACAGGCGGATTTAAAAACAATGCTCGCAAACGGCGTTTATGGAATGAGTGCGATTACCGCGCTGACAGCCCAGAATACTATGGGTGTAACTGCGATTTATGAAGTTACTCCTGAGTTTTTAGGTCAGCAGATAGACGCAGTTTTTACAGATATTTTTCCTGACGCTGTAAAAATCGGTATGACTGCAAATGATAAGCTGATTGAAATAATTGCCGGTCGGCTAAGCAGTTATAACGCTGAAAATATTGTGGTTGACCCTGTGATGATTGCTACCAGCGGAGCAAGGCTTATTTCTGAAAATGCGGTGAGCGCTTTAAAAGGAAAATTAATGCCTCTGGCTGCTGTTGTAACGCCGAATATTCCCGAAGCCGAAGTCCTTTCGGGAGTTAAAATAACAGATAGAACCGATATGGAAAAAGCAGCCGAATATATCTATAAAAACTATGGCTGTGCGGTGCTTTTAAAAGGCGGTCACAGCGTAAATGATGCGAATGATTTGCTTTATGAAGACGGCGGAATAACGTGGTTTGAGAGTATTCGTATTGACAATCCCAATACGCACGGGACAGGCTGTACACTGTCGTCTGCCATAGCGGCAAATCTCGCAAAGGGACGCGATTTAAAGCAGTCGGTAAGGCTTGCGAAGGAATATATTTCGGGGGCGTTATCAGATATGCTTGATTTAGGAAATGGAAGCGGACCGCTTAATCACGGCTATTTGTTTGATAAAGAATAAAATACAGAGCAGTATTGTAAAACGATACTGCTCTTATGTTTTTCGGCTACGAATGATTGATGAACGCAGGTTTGCGAATGGTTTTACTATTGCTTTTTAAATGGATTTGAGGTATAATGAAAGAAAATATTAATTGGGAGTACAATTATGAGTGAAATCATCAGACACGATATAAATGAGGAATGGGCACATTCGGGAATTGTTGAAGCAGGAGATTTCTGCTTTCTGAATTACTGTGCACGCAATGTTGGCGGCACTATTGAGGAACAGATTAACGGTGCTTTTGATGAAATGGAGGAGCGTCTTAAAATGGCAGGGCTGACCCTTGAAAATGTTGTTCAGATGAATTGCCTTTTTAAAAACATCTGGGATATTCCCGTGATGGAAAAGGTTGTAAAGGAGCGTTTCAACGGAAAATATCCTGCCCGAAAATCTATTCAGACTGAATTTGCAAATTCAAGCGGACTGCTGTTTCAAGTAGACGGTATTGCGTATAAAGGAGAAAAATAATGGACAAGCTTGACTACAAAAAAGAATACAAGGACTTATATCAGCCTAAAACAAAACCGTCGATTATAGACGTTCCCAAGATGATTTTTATTGCTGTTGACGGTAAAGGCGACCCAAATACCTGCGATGAATATAAGCAGGCTATGGAAATACTCTACGGTCTGTCCTTTACAATAAAAATGTCAAAGATGAACGGCACACAGCCAGATGGTTATTTTGAATATGTTGTACCTCCTCTTGAGGGGCTTTGGTATATGGATGACGTGACTTTTGACGGACTTAATATTACCGACAAAAGCAAGTTCCAATGGACATCAATGATACGTCAGCCTGAATTTGTAACTGAAGAAGTTTTTGAAGCGGCAAAGAAAGCTCTTAAAAAGAAAAAGCCCGACCTTGATTTAACCGGGGCGAGGCTTATGAAAATGACCGAGGGACTTTGTGTTCAGATTATGCACAAAGGTGCTTATGATGATGAGCCGGCGAGCATTATAAAAATGAAGGAATTTGTTTCGGAAAACGGATATGTTGAAGATTTTTCCGAGGGCAGAATGCACCACGAAATCTATCTTTCAGACCCAAGAAGGTACGCGCCTGAAAAGTTAAAGACGGTTATAAGACACCCTGTCAGAAAGCAGATATAAATATTTCATCAAAGGTAACTCGCAGTTATGACAAGAGAAGAACTCAAAAATTTTATAAAAGAAACCTATGGCGTAACACCTGACAATCCGTGGCTTAAATCGCCGAGCTATGAAGTGTTCAGACACAGCGACAACAAAAAGTGGTTTGCAGTGATTATGGATATTCCTGAATCAAAGCTGGGGATAAACAGCGCGGAAAATATCAGCGTTGTAAATCTGAAATGCGATACGATTATGATAGTTGATATGCTGTCAGAAAAAGGAATTTATCCCGCATATCACATGAATAAATCCTATTGGGTGACAGCGGCACTTGACGGCAGCGCAGATGATGAAACGATAAAAATGCTGACGAGGATGAGCTTTAAGCTGACGGAAACGAAGAAAAAAGGATAGGTTTTTGGAGGTAAAAATGTGCTTTATTTGCGACAGAATAGATATGATTAAAAATGGTACCAATCCATATTTTGTTAAAGAGCTTGAAACAGGTTATGTGGTTATGGGCGATAATCAGCATTTTAAAGGTTACACCATTTTCCTGTGCAAGGAACACAAAACCGAGTTGTTCCAGTTGGAATACAAGTTTAAAATGAAATTCCTGGAAGAGATGTCAATTGTTGCGGAGGCTGTATCAAAAGCTTTCGGTGCTGAAAAAATGAATTATGAGCTTTTGGGAAACGGCGACACGCATCTTCATTGGCATTTATTTCCGAGAAAAAGCGGCGACATAGAAAATTACGGAAATAACGGAAAAGGCCCTGTGTGGTGGTATCATATGGAGAAAATGTATAGTGATGATAACCGCCCCAGCAATTCAGAATTAACGGAGATGAAAGAGAAATTGATAAAAGAGCTTGAAAAGTTAATATAAAATTTTGAGGAGCAGCAATAATGAAAATCACAGTTATAAACGGACAAAACCACAAGGGTTCTACATATAA
Source organism: Ruminococcus sp. (assembly GCA_015066715.1). GTDB lineage: Bacteria > Bacillota > Clostridia > Oscillospirales > Ruminococcaceae > Porcipelethomonas. The sequence continues at coordinate 13,753 of SVNU01000063.1, forward strand.
TATTGCGAAGGAGCTTTGTGGCAAGCTGGGTGGAGAGGTTACGGAGTTTTTTCTGCCAAAAGA
>SVNU01000064.1 GCA_015066715.1 Ruminococcus sp.
TTGGCGGCGGTTATGAATCTGAAGGAAAATTAAGAAAGTGAGGTTTATATTATGGCAAAGAAAGTATTTATCGGAGTAGGACATGGCGGAACTGACAGCGGAGCTGTGAAGTATATCATTGAAAAAGAGTACACGCTTAAAACGGCAAAGGCTGTTGGGGAGTATCTGAAAGAGTACGGCATTGAGTACAAGTTCAGCCGCACTGCTGACGTTGATACTGACATGGACAGCAAGGTTGAAATGTGCAATAACTACAACCCTGACCTTGTGATTGACGTTCACTACAATGCAGGTGGCGGTACAGGTTTTGAGGTGTACCGCTATTCGGGCGGCGGCGTTTCAAAAACTCTTGCCGATAATGTTAATGCAGAGGTTAAGAAAATCTTTGCAAGCAGAGGAGTTAAAACAAAACTCGGCTCGGATGGCAAGGACTACTTTGCAATTATCAGAGAGACTGACGCTCCGTCCGTACTCCTTGAGGGTGGTTTTGTTGATACAAAGTCGGATGCGGATTTCATTATGGCAAACTACAAAAAGCTTGCAAAAGCGTATGCGGACGGTATTGCGAAAACTCTTGGTGTAAGCAAGCCGAAAGCGCTTCCTGTGCTTGACAGGGACGGCTACAAAAAGGGCGCAAATACAATCGGCAGTTATGCGGTGAAAATGCTGCTGCTTCTTGCTAAAAATAAGGGACTGCAGCCTTACGGCATGGATGTGAATTCATACTGCTTTGGTGACGGTACTGAAAGAGCTGTAAATTATCTGCTGGAAAAGTGGGGATACGCTCAGAACGGTATCGCAGGGAAGAATTTTGAAAAGAAGCTTTATGAGGAACTGAGAAAATGACATTAAAGGAATTGCTGACAGGTGGTGGAAGTGCGTTGCTTATACTGGCAACGCTCCTCCAGATTGCACCTATTAAAATAAATCCATGGAGTTTCATTGCTAAAAAGATAGGCAAGGCTCTGAACGGCGAAGTCGTAGAAAAGGTGGACGGCCTTGAAAGGAATGTTGAAAAGCTCAGATCCGAGTGTGAGGAACGTGCAGCCAACAACTGCCGAACACGTATCCTTCACTTCGGTGACGAGATTTTACATAACGTCCGTCACAGCAAAGAGCATTTCGACCAGATACTCCTCGACATCACCGATTATGAACAATACTGCAATAATCACCCACACTTCAAAAATAACGTTGCTGTGGCTACAATCAAGCGTATTACTGAGGTGTATGAGGAGTGCGTGGAGAATAATGATTTTTTGGAATAAAAATTTAAGCGGCAGGGATTTTCCTTGCCGCTTTTTTCGTTTATATACAACAAAAGCCCGAGGTGTGTCGGGCTTGTTGAGTAGAAATATTCTTCTTGAATTTATTTCGAACTGTGTCGATATTTGTATTATATCATGTTTTTCTGACGGTGTAAAGGGATTTGAAGGAAAAGTTTTCGACAGGGTTCGACAAAACAAAAATTTATACATCATGTATGTGTCAATTGATTGCCGTCTTTATCAGTATCAATCGGTTCATCAATGTAGATTTCTCCCTGTGTTTTCTTTTTTGCCCTGAAATACATAAGAATTTCGTTTTCTATACACCTGCTTGCATATGTAGCAAATCTGTTACCTTTAAGATAATCAAAGGTAGACACAGCTTTTATAAGTCCAACCGTTCCAATAGAAATCAATTCATCCTGTTCCTTAATATTGGAATAGTATTTTTTTATGATATGTGCAACAAGGCGGAGATTATGCTCAATCAGTTTATTTCTCGACTGACCATCACCTTCAGACATTTTTCTAAAGCACTCCTCCTCTTCTTTTTTTGATAAAGGTTTTGGAAAAATATTTTTGCTTTCAATATGCAGCGAAAACAAAAAAAGACTGCCTATGGTATTTGTCAGAATTTCCAGAAACACTCAAACCGCCTCCATATTATTAATTTTTATTAATAATATGAACAACTGCTTGACTGTTATAACTTTAAATTTTCTTTAAAATACTTGCGCAATCTTGTAATATATGATATAATAATAAAAGATAAACTGCCACCGGGTAGAGAATGCATGGGCATTCGTCAGCACATCGATAGGTCTTTGAAGATGTGTCAGACGAATGCTTTTTAATTTGCAAAGGAGTAATATATGAATTTAAAACGCAAAATCAACTATTTTTCCAAAACAGAAATTGTTTTGTGGTCAGCATCTGTTTCAATGATAATAATTTCCTTTTGTATTTTTGACAAGGAAAATTTTATAACACTTTCTGCCTCCCTAATTGGTGTTACATCACTTATTTTCGCCGCAAAAGGAAATCCAGTGGCACAGGTTCTTATGATTCTTTTCAGCCTGCTTTACGGAATTATTTCTTATAATTTTTCCTATTACGGAGAAATGATTACATATCTTGGAATGACGATGCCAATGGCAGTAATAAGTCTTATTTCATGGATCAGAAATCCATATAATGGAAACAAAGCCGAGGTTAAAATTGAGCAGCTGAGTAAAATAGAAATCGTCTTTATGAGCTGTCTGACCACTGCTGTAACAATTTTTTTTTATTTTATCCTCGGCTTCTTCAACACAGCAAACCTGATTCCAAGTACAATTTCAGTTACAACAAGCTTTTCCGCAGTTTATCTGACATTCAGAAGGAGTCCGTACTTTGCTTTGGCATATGCGGCAAACGATATAGTTCTTATAATTCTATGGATAATGGCATCCTTTGACAATATTTCCTATCTGTCAGTTACGGTATGCTTTATTGCATTCTTATTTAATGATATATACGGATTTATAAACTGGAAAGTTATGGAGAAAAGACAGCTTCAGGGATAAGCATTAAACAGTAACTTCAATAATATTTCCTTCAAGTGCAATTATGCAGCTTTCATAATATCCGTCACCTGTTGTCCTTGGTCCACTTAAAACTTCATACCCGTCATTTTTAAGCTTTGCCGTAAGTCTGTCTACGTTTTCATGACTTCCGACACTGAAGGCTATATGATTATATCCAAGTCGGTTTATCTGATTGTTATTATCGGATATTCCGGCTTTGCTCATTATCTCAAGTCTTGCTCCGTCGTCAAAGGTCAAAAAATATGATTTAAAACCTTTGTTTTTATTATGATACATGTTATTGGGTACTGCATCAAAATACTTTACAAAAAAATTTTTAGCATTTTCAAGATTGTCTACATAAACTGCAATATGCTCTATTTTCATTTTTCCTCCCTAAAATCAAAATACCCTGATTCTATATCAGGGTATTTTATATTAAATTATTCTGCAACAACATCTTCTTCAACAGGTGCATCTGTTACTTCTTCAGCAGGTGGTTCTTCTTCCTGCGGTGGCTCTACCACTTCAGGAGCTTCCGTAGGAGGTGCTGTTGTTTCTTCAGGATTATCTATATAAGAAACTGTTATTGAAACTGTTTCTGTATCAATTTCCTCGCCCGGACCCGGAGAAACATTTACAACAATACCATTTTGTTTAGTGAAATCAATTTCTGAAACAGTAGTATATTTAATACCTCTTTCATCACACATAGCAAGATAATCCTTAAGTTGCCAGTTTTCAAATTCAGGAACTGTTGCCTTCGGGCTTCCCTCACTTATTTTAACCTTAATTTTCATGCCTTCTTCAATATGCTGACCAATTTCAAGATCCTGCCAGAAAATAATATCTTTAGGATATTCATCGTTTTCTTCATATGATGCTTCAAGAGTTACTCCATATTTTTCTTCGAAGCTTTCCTTAATATCATCATATTTCTTTCCGATAAGACTCGGCATTTTATTGGCTTCTTCAGTTTCCTCAGTGGTTTCAGTAGTTTCTTCAATCTGTTCTACCATAGAACTGCTTGAAGCCATACTTGTTGTTTCACGGATATTTGAAACCTCTTCCCCACCTGCAAAAAGCTTAACTAAAATTACGATAATTACAATTACAATTGCAACAAGTAAAATTCCTATTACAATAGGCACCTTTAATTTGTCAAAAGCCGTTGTTTCATCCTCATCAGTTTCAATATCACCGTCATCATAGTTATCATAATCGTCATAGCCATCATAATTATTATAACCATTATCATAAGGGTCTGCATAAGGATCAGCGTAGCCATTATCATAATAGCTATTATCCATGAATTGATTTTCTTCCATATTTGCCTGACTGCTTTTCATGATACCGCTTCTGGATATTTCAAGAGTCTGAGTTTTGAATCCTGCCGCCGGCTGGTCAAAAAGTCTTGTAACAAGCTCTGTTATGGTCTGAATTCTGTCCTCGCCCACAAGGTTCATACCTTCCATAATAACATCAGAAACATGCTTAGGAATATTTGAATTTAGCTCCTGTGGAGTATAAAGATTATCATATTTTACTCTGCTGCTTGCGGGATCCGGTTTTGAACCGGTTAATATTCTGTATAAAACTGCACAGATTGCGTATACATCTGTCCATGTTCCCTGTCTGCTTGCAGCCGAATACTGTTCCGGCGCTGCATAACCGTGATATATCTCAGAAACAAGCTCCGAACTGTTTGTTCTGAGTCCTGAAATACAAAAATCAGTAAGCTTTAACTCACCCTTTTCGGTTACATAAATTGTCTCAGGGCTGATTCCTCTGTGAATCACGCCGGCATTATGCACAAGGCTAAGTGTAGTAAACAGCGGAGGAAACATAGCAGAAACCTCACTCCAGCTAAGCTCACCTGCATTTTCCTTAAGATAATCAACAAGGTTTATTCCTTCAATGTATTCATAAACCGAATATGTAGTATTATTTTCTGCAAAAATGTCAAGCGCTGGTGTAAGGTGACTGCTTAAGCTTCTAAGCTTTGCAAGTGACTTGTTAAGTTCAGTGTATTCAGCCATGAGCGCCTTATACTGCGCAAGATTATTATAATTAACACTGATTGTCGGCTTTCCCTTAACCCTTACACACAACCCATCAGGCATGTATTCATTAAGTAAAACCTTACAGCTTACCGCTGTATCATATGCAATATATGTAGCACCCTGTCCATTCTCACTAAGTTGCTTTCCAACAAGGTATCTTTCATGAAGAATAGTTCCCGGTGCAATAAATACAGGGTTATGAGGTGTATTTTCCACATATCCGCATTTAGGACATGTTCTTGAAGCTCCCTTATATTCCATGCAACCCATACACAATTTATTTTCAGCCATTTAACAGCCTCCGTATATATTATCTTTTTATATTGTTTATCTTTATTATTTTATCAGTTATCTGAAAGGTTGTCAACATTTTCAGCCTGTAAATACTTACTTGTTTTAAAATTGTATTAATTCTGTAATCATTTTTTTTCGTTTGTAATCAGAAAATGTAAATTTATGAAAAAAAGCTGTACATAAAAATGTACAGCTTTTTTAAAAATATAGTTTCATCAGATTGTTATTAAACCGTTATCGAGCATTTCCTTCAAAGCCAGCATTATACCTGTTTTACCACTTGAATACGTAATTCCACCCTGCATCCACACTGCAAACGGGTCTCTTATCGGAGCGTCAGCTGAAAGTTCAATTGAAGCCCCCATAGTAAATGCCCCCGCCGCCATAATAACCTGACTGTCATATCCGGGCATGTCCCATGGCTCCGGAGTTACAAAGGAATCAATCGGAGAGCCCTTCTGAACACCTCTGCAAAATGCTTCAAGAAGCTGCGGATTACCGAATTTAATCGCTGTTATGATATCGCTTCGCTTTTCATTTTTCTGCGGATATGCATCAAATCCCAGAAGATTAAACAAGGACGCTGCAAAATCAGCTGTTTTTACAGCATTTGCAACAATTTCCGGTGCCATAAAGAATCCGAGGAACATTTCTCTGTTCTGTGAAAGCGTGCAGCCGACTTCCTTGCCCATACCCACACATGTAAGCCTGTATGAACAAAGCTCTACCAGATCCTTTCTGCCTGCAATATAGCCGCCGGTTCTTGCAATTGCACCGCCCGGATTTTTTATAAGAGAGCCTATAATAAGATCTGCACCCACTTCGGTAGGTTCTTTGGTATCAACAAATTCACCATAGCAGTTATCTACCATGATAATTATATCAGGATTTGCCTGCTTTGCAGTACTGCATATCCTTTCAATTTCATCAATTGTAACAGCCGGTCTTAACGAATAACCTCTCGAACGCTGTATGTAAGCTACCTTGGCATCAGCAACCTTTTCTGAAATCATCTCATAGTCAGGCGTTCCGTCATCATTAAGATCAACCTGCTCATACTTTATACCATAATCAAAGAGTGAACCATTCCCCTTTTCTCCCTTGAGTCCGATTACTTCTTCAAGTGTATCATATGGCGCACCCGTAACGGAAACCATTTTATCACCTGTCCGAAGTACGCCCCACAGTGCAGTTGAAAGCGCATGAGTACCTGAAACAAAATTGTGTCTTACAAGTGCATCCTCAGCACAAAAAACCTGCGCATAAACACTGTCAAGAACATCTCTGCCGATGTCGCCGTAGCCATATCCCGAGCTGCCGTAGAAACACTGTTCACTTACCTTGTTGGACATGAATGCATGCAGAACCTTAGCCGCATTGTATTCCTTTATTTTTTCAATCTTTTCAAAATCACACAAGCTTTCCGCTTTTTCTGCAAGCTTTGTAATTTCAGAATTAAATCCAAAAAAATTATCAGTCATTATCAGTTCAACTTTCCTTTCTCGACACTTTCATTCTTATCATCTTTTCTTTCAAGAACATATTCATCGTTATATACCTCAAACCCTATTTCACGATAAAAACTTTCACGGGTATCAAGAGCATACAAAAATGCTGTCTTGTTCTGCTTTGAAAGATAATCCGCAAGCCATTTCAAAAAAACTCTTGCATATCCGCTTCCCCTCGCAGAAATTTTCGTTGCGACCTGCCCCACAAGGACATATCCGTCAATATCATATACTATTGACGCTGTTGTTGCGTCCTTGTATGAAAACACGCTGCTCAGTCCGTGCCGCACACGATGGGATGTATCGGCAAGCCACAGCTGATAATCAAGCAGATTCGGGAATCCTTCAGAGAGAATCTGATATACATCATCAAGCCTGGGCTGAAAATTTATGTCACTTTCATCAGCACTGCTGCTTTCATCGGCTATAAGCCTGAAAATTGTTCTATGAAGCTTTTGGTATCCGTCAATGCCTGTCAGAAGCTCGATTGCCCTGTCACTTCCCTCTATACGAAAAGGTCTGTTCATATCTGCAAATGCCAGAAGCTCATCTCTTTCAAAATGCTCACCTGTTATAAGAAGGGTTGAGTTTATTAAAAGCATTACACTGCCGGTATCATTTACAAAAAAACGGCAAAAATCAAAGCCTGTACCATAAGCCTGAAGATAGCTTAAAATTTTACGTCCGCAGCAGGTTTTAAGCAGATTTTCTTTATCTATAACGTCAGCATTTTCAATATGTCTTATCATATTTCATCCCCTTTAAAGAATTAATTTACATAGCTGCCATTTTTTCAAGCAACACCTTGACCATTTCAAAGCAGCTTTCAAGGTCCTTTTTATTTACTACACATGACGGCGAATGGAGATATCTGCAGGGTGCGGAAACTGCAATTGTTCTGACTCCGTTTCCGGAAATATGAATTGCACCGCTGTTATTGCCGCCGGCAATCTTTGTCTTTGTCTGACATTTTATATTGTTGGCTTCAGCAAGCTCAAAAGCAGCGCCGAACAGCTCCCTGTCATAAACAGTGCTTCTGTCCATAAACGAAATAACAGCTCCCTCTCCCAGTCTGCATACCGTCTGACTGCCGGAGACACCTTCAATATCCGATGCAGTTGTTGTTTCGCATACTATTGCAAAATCAGGATTTACAGCAAAAGCTGCTGTTTTTGCACCACGCAGACCAACTTCCTCCTGTACTGTAAAGGTAAAATATGCATCATATTCAAGCTCGGATTTTATAAGCTCAATAAGCATAGCGCATCCGAAACGGTCGTCTATAGCCTTTGCCTTAATCATGTTGTCACCGAATTCTACATATTCGGATTTAAAGTAAACAATATCTCCCGGGCGGACATATTTAAGTGCATCTTCCTTGTCAGCCGCTCCGAAATCCACGTAAAGGCTGCTTATCTCCGGCTTTTTTTCACGCTCCGATTTTGAAAGCTTATGAACAGCCTTTGAGCCGACAACGGCAGGAAGTCCGTTTTCGCCTACCAATACCTGTCTGCCGATTACAACTGACGGGTCAATTCCTCCGACAGTGTCAACAGTAAGTGTTCCGTCGCTCTGAACAGATGTTACTATAAGCGCAACCTCATCCATATGTGCATCAAGCATAACCTTATTTGCAGCAGTTTTTTTCCCTTTTTTAAATGCAATGATATTCCCGAGAGGGTCAACTGAATATTCACAGAAATCCTTAATTTCTGAAATAATATAATCACGTACCTTTTCTTCATTTCCTGAAGTACCGCAAAGCAGACATAAATCCTTTAAATTTTCAAACATATCAAAAGCTCCTTATATAAGCGGCAATAAGTCTACCTGTATTTTCAACATCATCAATACTTATAATTTCAGCCGGTGTGTGCATGTATTTCAGCGGAATTGATACCGTACACGCCTTACAGCCTGCTCTGTTAACGCTGAATCTGTCTGCATTTGTAGATGTAAGACCATTCATAACCTCAAGCTGATACGGTATTTCTTCCTTTTCACAGGTGTTGATGAGTGCCTGTGAAACTTCTCTTGACAGGCAAGGTGATATGCCAATCATAGCACCCTTTCCAAGCTCTCCCGTTTCATAATCCTTGTCCCCAAGGCAGCGTCCGAAGCTTACATCAACAGCCAGAGCAATATCAGGGTTTATTTCAAATGCCCCTATTGCCGCACCTCTCTCACCAAGCTCCTCCTGTGCTGAAAACAGAACAGTAAAGCTGCAGTTGTAATTCTGATTTTTCAAAAGCTCTAGCGCATATAAAATTGCCGCAACGCCGCTTCTGTCATCAAGGGCACAGCCTGTTATACGATTATTCAGAAGCTCTGTCGGCGGTGATACAAATGAGATTTTATCCCCGTGTGAAACCAATTCTGAAATTTCCTCAAAAGAAAGTCCCGTATCAACGAAAAACTCATCCATCTTATTTACCTTGCTCTCGTCAGCTGACAAATGAGGCGGTACGGATGAAATTACACCTGAAAGCTTTTTTCGACCATGAATCAACACCTGCTGTGCAGGAAGCAGACGTCTGTCTATACCGCCGATATTCGATATACCAAGAAAACCGCTTTCATAAATATGTGTAACAATAAGTCCCACCTGGTCTATGTGTGCATCAAGGAGAATGTGCGGCATCCCCTCTTTACGGCTGCCGAAATTTCCGATTACATTCCCATTTTTTATATAAGCGTCATCTGTGTAGTTTTTAAGCATTTTCAGGGCATACCCACAGGCGCTTTCTTCTTCGCCCGATACTCCGCAAACTGCCGAAAGCTCAAGTACAGTCTTTTTAAGATTCATATTAAAGCTCCTTTACAAGATTTTTATAGTGTATTCCTCTTGCTTCAAAATTCGGGTAAAGGTCAAAGCTTGCACATGCAGGGGAAAGTGTTACAATATCGCCGTTCTCAGAAATTTCCTGTGCCTTTTTTACGGCTTCTTCCATACCTGAAACATGATAAATCTGCAGTTTTTCAGCGCTGTATGACGGACTCTGAGTAACAGCTTTTTCAATTTTTTCCGCTGTAACACCCATTAATATAAGCTTTTTAACCTTCTGATTTACAGTATCTGCCATTGGTTCAAACGGAATTTTCTTGTCATAACCGCCTGCAATAACAATAAGCTTCTGCGAAAATGAATTAAGTCCGGCAAGAACTCTTGTAGGGCTTGTTGCAATACTGTCATTATACCACTTTACGCCGTCAAGCTCCCTTACAAACTCAATTCTGTGCTCAACACCGCCGAAGTTTTCAGCCATATCCTTTATGACATCAATGCTGACTTCACCCCATACAGCTGAAATTGCCGCAAGATAGTTTTCCACATTGTGAATACCCGGTATTCTGATTTTATCCATATGAATAATTTCTGTAATTTCGCCATAATTATTATAACAGAGCATGCCGCTTTCCGACAGGAATGCACCGCACTGCGGAACAGCTTTTCTTGAAAATTTAACCAGTTTTCCTCTTACCATATCTTCAAGGTCATTTGTCGGCTGATTATCAAGATTAAGTACGGTTTTGGTGAAAGCATTCTGATGGGCAATAAGGTTTTTCTTACTGTCAGTATACTCCTCCATTGTACCGTGTACATCAAGGTGATTCGGTGCAATGTTGGTTATAACGGCTGTATCAGGTGATTTTCTCATAGAAATCAGCTGAAAGCTTGACAGCTCAACAACTGCCGCATCATTTTCGTCTATTTCTTCTATAAGCGGCAGAAGTGCCTTGCCGATATTACCGCCCTTGTAAACCTTTTTGCCGGCTCTGTCCAGAAGTCCCGCAATAATTGTTGTAGTTGTTGTTTTACCGTCAGAACCGGTAACAGCGTATGTCTTACATGGACAAAGGTCAAAGAAGCATTCCATTTCCGAAGTAATTATAACACCTTTTTTTCTTGCCTCAGTAAGCTTTTCGTTGTTAAAGTACATGCCCGGCGCTCTGAATACAACATCAAAATCGGTCAGACTGTCAAGATATTTCTCACCAAGACAGAAATGTGCTCCAAGAGCTTCAAGGTCGTCATGAACCTGACCCATGCTTTGGGCATCCTTTCTGTCACAGACTGTAACACTGATTCCTTTTTTCAGAAAAAGCTTTATAAGGTCGGTATGAGACACACCGACTCCGATAAAAGCAACCTTTCTTGTTTTCATATCTTCAAAAAATTTATTAATCTTATTCATATATAACACCCCTTTTAGTTTTTGACATCAGATTAAACTATACTATAATATTATATACGCATTTCCGAAAAATAGCAACTGTTTTTCCTCCTTATTGCCTATTATTCCAAAACTTTATTGTCCACAAAACCTCTCATATCGCAAATTTCACAAAAAAATAAAGAAAAACCTATTGATTTTACAACAATGTTATGGTATAATGATTAAGATAATAATTGGGGATTTAAAAAATTAAATCTATTTTATTGTATCTGTATATTATCAGATTACGGATATGGAGGTTTTTATGATTTGCGATCTTCATTGTCATACAACTCTTTCGGATGGTTCCCTTGGCATCGAGGATACAATTGTTCAGGCAAAAAGACTTGGTATTGACTTTCTGTCAATTACAGACCATGATACTCTTTCCTCTTTTTCAAGAGCCAATATTCTCGGTGAACGTCATGGTGTAAAGATAATTCAGGGTGTTGAAATGTCCGCATGGGACAAAAAGAGAAACAGCAAAGTTCACATACTCTGCTATGCTCCTAAAAAGCCGGACAGACTTGAAGGACTTTGTCTCAAATGCTGCGAAATCAGAAAAGAATGCTCAAAGGAAATGATTGAAAAGGTAATGAAGCTTTACCCGATTACTTCTGAAAGTGTCCTGAAACACTGTACAGGAAGCAAGAGCATTTTCAAGTCACACATTATGAGGGCACTTATTGAGTACGGATATGCACTTGAATTTTACGGCGACCTTGACCATGAGCTTTTTAATCATGATACAGGCTCCTGCCTTGTGGAAAGAGAGTATCCGGATGTACATTTCGTCCTTGACCTTATTCACTCTGCAAGAGGTGTTGCCGTTATGGCTCATCCTGCGCTTTATGACAACACCGAGCTTCTTAAAGAGCTTGCAGAGGAAGGAAAAATTGACGGTGTTGAAGTTCATCACTACTCTGCCGACCAAGCAAAGCAAAAGGAGCTTCTTGAAATTGCAGAAAAATACGATCTTATCGTAACGGGCGGAAGTGACTTTCACGGGCTTTACAACTCCGTACCAACACATCTTGGTAAATATACAACAACTAAAGAAAACTTAGACAGAATTATAAAGCTGTCAAATAAAAAATAAAGGAATGTGAAAAATATAATGGACATCATGCAATCAGCTTTGGAAAAGCATAAGGAATGGAAGGGCAAAATAGAAATTGTTTCAAGAACAACAGTCAACAACCGTGATGAGCTTTCACACGCATACACTCCCGGTGTTGCAAAGCCTTGTCTTGAAATACAGGCAAATCCGGAGCTTTCATATGAGCTAACACGCAGACACAACCTTGTAGCTGTTATTACTGACGGTACAGCCGTTCTGGGTCTTGGCGATATCGGACCTGAAGCTTCAATGCCTGTTATGGAAGGAAAATGCGCACTCTTTAAGGAATTTGCAGGAGTTGACGCTTTCCCTGTCTGCATTGATTCAAAGGATACAGACAAAATTGTAAAGACAATCGCACTTATTTCAAAGAGCTTCGGCGGCATAAATCTTGAAGATATTTCAGCACCAAGATGCTTTGAAATTGAAAAGCGTCTTAAAGAAATTGTTGATATTCCTGTTTTCCACGATGACCAGCACGGTACAGCTATCGTTGCAAGTGCAGCTATGATTAACGCTGCCAAGGTAACAGGCAAAAAAATCGAGGACATGACTCTTGTTATCAACGGTGCAGGTGCGGCGGGCTGCGCAATCGCAAAGCAGTTTATAACACTTGGCATTGGTAACATCATAATGGTTGACATCAAGGGCATAATATGTGATGGAGATGAGTTTGAAAATCCTTCACACTATGAAATTGCAAAACTTACAAATAAGAATAAAATCAGGGGCAGTCTTGCGGATGCTATGAAAAATGCAGATGCATTTATCGGCGTTTCAAAGCCGAACCTTGTAACAGCGGATATGGTAAAATCCATGGCGGACAAACCGATTATTTTCGCTATGGCAAATCCTACCCCTGAAATTATGCCTGACGAGGCAAAAGCAGCCGGAGCATGTGTTGTCGGAACCGGCAGAAGCGACTTCCCTAATCAGATTAACAATGTTGTTGCATTTCCAGGTGTTTTCAAGGGTGCGCTTGCTGTAAGGGCTAAGGACATTAATGAAGATATGAAGCTTGCTGCGGCTTATGCAATAGCAGGAAGTGTTTCTGCCGACAAGCTTGATGCTGATAATATTCTCCCTGACCCATTTGACAGAAGTATCCCTGTTGCAGTAGCAAAGGCGGTTGCGGATGCGGCAATAAAATCAGGAATAGCAAAGAAAAAGGAGTATACACTATAATGAAAATTTCATATACACCAATAGGCGTCTGCTCAAAGCAGATTAATATTGAAGTTGACGATAATAATATTGTGCAGGATGTTGAATTTATCGGCGGCTGCAATGGTAACCTCAAAGGAATCGGCGCACTTGTAAAAGGAATGACTGTTGAAGAAGTAATCGAAAAGCTTGAGAATATAACCTGCGGTTATAAGAGTACTTCATGTCCTGACCAGCTTGCAAAGGCACTGAAAGAAAGTTTCTAATTAATAATAAAATTTAAGGGCGGTCATTGACTGCCCTTGATTAATTTTATTATTCTCTGTAGATGTTATTAAAAAAATTTATATTTACCAGCGTGACGTGCCGGTGTTTCATCAAATCTTCGATTTGAATTGAAACACAAATACCATTTGGGTACTGGACCCATATTGCGTTTTAGTTTACTTATAAATTAAAATAAACTCCGCATATTATATTAAGATT
>SVNU01000065.1 GCA_015066715.1 Ruminococcus sp.
TGGCGACGAGTGGCGCTGCCCCTCGACCCCGCAAGCCTTTTCCCTAAGGGATGCAGAGCAGAAAAGGCTTGACCGAAACTTTCAAATTTGAAAAATTCTTTTTCTAAAGACTTTTTCGACAAACTGAGGCGGTCCAATGACCGCCTCAATTTGTAGATAAGACTGAATATATCTCTTTTACAAAGTATAGTATATATTACAGATTCAGGAATATATGTAAAAGAATAAATGCTATTTGTATTAAAGTAACAAAAATATCTGCATATATTCTCTTTTAGTTGACAAATTGTACTGATTATGATAAAATATAAAAAAGAAAAAACTGTTGTTTATATAAAAAGCATGACAGAAGGGATTGGTTTAAATGAAAAAAAAGATTCTTGTTGCAGGAACAAACGTATCAATAGTCAAAGATTTTATAACTCACTCTGACTTGTATTTTCACTGTATAAGTACAACTGACTGTTGGAAAGATCTTGAAAGACATTTTGATATTTTTAAGCCGGAGGGTTATATCTTATTTCCGGAATCAGCAGAAGACGACATGATTTCACAGATTAATAAGCTTAAAAGAGAAAGCTGCTATAATAATTGTCCTGTATTTATATGTGCGACAGTTGAGATATGTGCGGCAATACAGCGTTCAAACCCGAGACTTGCTGATTTGATGCTCAAGCGTCCTGTTTCAGCGGATAATCTTTCTCTGCGAATTTTAAAATATTATGAGGATGCTGAAAAGAAGAAGCTGCTTGAGGAAAAACAGAAAACCATTGATTTTGTTTATGATGAAAATGAAGCGAAACGTAAAAAACACGTACTCGTTGTAGATGATGACAGAACTATTCTTAAAATGCTCAAGTCAGCTCTTGAGGATAAGTATGAGGTAACAACAATGGTTAACGGCGTTCTGGTAGAAAAATTCCTGACAACAAAGGATGTTGACATGATAATTCTTGACTATGAAATGCCGGTTAAGACGGGTGCTGACGTTATACGTGAAATTAAGGCTAATGAAAGAGCAAAGGAAGTTCCGGTATGTTTTCTGACAGGTGTTGACCAGCGTGAAAAAATAATGGAAATTTTAGCTTTAAAGCCTGATGCATACATGTTAAAGCCTGTTAATATGGAAGCGCTTCTTGCAACTGTAAGCAACCTTATTGACTGATAGTAAAAATTATAAAGGTGGAAATTGGTTATGAATAATTCAGATGAACTTTATTTAACCGATCTGATAAGCGTTGATATTTTGCAGAAGCTGCAGGATGCTTTTTCTGAAATGACCGGAATGGCGGCGCTTACAACTGACAAATACGGCACTCCTGTTACCAAAGGATCTAATTTTTCTGAATTCTGCACTAAGTATACAAGAAAATCAAAGCTTGGAGAAAGACGATGTATGATATGCGATAAAACCGGTGCAGAGCTTACAATGAATTCGCATAAAGCATGTTCATATTATTGTCATGCAGGGCTTATTGACTATGCAGCCCCGATTATGGCAAATGGTGAGATGATAGGAAGCTTTATCGGAGGGCAGGTGCTTCCGACATCTCCGAACATGGATGAAGTTGAAAAAACAGCAATTGAGCTTGGAATTGACCCTGAAAAATACAAGGAAGCTGCAGCTAAAATTAAGGTGGTTGATACTGAAACAATTGATAAATCGGCAAGATTTCTGCGTATTGTTGCGGAATGTCTTTCTCATCTTGCTTATCAGAGTTATGAGCTTCACAAAAGTAATGTTGAAATTGAAAATGCTTCTCACTTAAAGAGCGATTTTCTGGCTAATATGAGCCATGAAATCAGAACTCCTATGAATGCTGTGCTTGGAATGGTTGATCTGGCATTAAGAGAAGAAATGTCGGATACAGCTAAGGAATGTATGCATCAGATTAAAACATCGGCTAAAAATCTGCTTGTAATTATAAATGACATACTTGATTTTTCGAAAATTGAATCAGGAAAAATGGACGTTATTGACGTATCCTATGAGCCGCTTTCAATTGTAAATGACCTTGCTGCCATTGCAAAAAGTAAAATCGGCAATAAGGATATAGAGTTTACAATGAATATAAAGCCTGACATGCCACAGTCATTGTTTGGTGACAATGTAAGAATACATCAGATATTATTGAATCTAATTACAAATGCAGTGAAATTTACACAACAGGGTGAGGTTCATCTTGATTTTGACTGTGTTCGTGAAAGTGATGAAAAGGCTGTTTTAAAGGTTTCGGTAACAGATACGGGTATAGGAATAAAAACCTCCGATTTCAATAAGCTGTTCAACTCATTTCAACAGGTTGACAGTAAGCGCAACCGTAATATTGAGGGTACCGGTCTTGGTCTTGTAATATGCAAGCAGCTTCTGGAGCTTATGGGCGGTAGTATTACACTAAGGAGCGAGTACGGAAAGGGCAGTACTTTTTCATTCGAGGTTCCGCAGAAAATTGTTGATAAAACTCCGGCAATTCCGCAGCTTGACGAAAAGCTTACAGCTGGTGTTATGCTTGATAACATTTATGCCGGAAGACAGCTTGTAAGAGATCTTGAGTGGATAGGTGCTGATCCTGTAGTATTAAATAATATTCAGAATCTTGAGCAGATTGAATGCGATTACATAATAGTTGCAAAGGATTATTTTACTGACAGTCTCAGGGATTTTCTTACAAAGCACAATGATGTAAAGTGCATTGTAGTTGATGAGTTCGGGTCGGCAAATGATATTTTCTTTCCTAACGTTAAGGTTATCCATAAGCCTGTATATTCGCTTAATCTCTATAATGCAATGGGTATCAGTAATTTCGAGACGAGAGATGAAATGAATGAATTTGACTGCTTTACATTTATTTCACCTGAATCAAACATACTTATTGTAGATGACAATTCGGTAAATCTTAAGGTTGCTGTGGGACTTATAGAGCCGCTTGAAATGAATGTTGATACTGCCGAAAGTGCCGCAAAGGCAATAGAAATGGCAAGCCGCAAGAAGTATGACCTTATTTTTATGGACCATATGATGCCGGAGGTTGATGGTGTTGAGGCAACTCATATCATAAGACGAATGCTTCCGAGCTATAATGAAACGCCGATAATTGCACTTACTGCAAACGCAATCGGCGGTGCAAAGGAAATGTTCATAAAAGAGGGAATGAATGATTTTGTTGCAAAGCCTATTGAAGTGAGAGACATTGTTTCAAAAATAAGAAAATGGCTTCCGCAGGAAAAAATTCTCCCTGTTGAAAAGAAAAGTGAAGAACAGGAAGAAGTAATACCGGCTACCGATGAAAGAATTATTTATGACATAGAAGGTCTTAATGTAACCTCTGCTATCGAAATGCTTGGAAACGAAAAGCTGTTCCTTTCGGTACTCAAGGAATTCTACAGGACTATTGACCAGAAATCGCAGTCTATTCAGTCACATCTGGTGAATAAGGAATGGAAGGAATATACTATTGAGGTACATGCATTAAAGAGTGCAGCAAGGCAGATTGGCGCAGAGTATCTGGGAGATCTTGCTGCTGAACTTGAAACGGCAGGAAAGGAAGGAAACATCTCTCTGATTATAGAGAAAAATGACCATATGATAGCCGAGTATACAAAATATAAGGATATTCTTGAACCGTTGTTTAATGAACTTGAATCGGATAATGCATACAGTGACGGAGATGAGCTTTACTTCCTGCTTGGAAATATGTCGGAGGTTCTGCACAGCTTTGATATTCTGGAAATCGATGATATTGCTGAAAAAATAGGTAGATGCAGTATTCCTGAATCACAGGCAAAATATTATGAAAAGCTTACAAAAGCTATTGAAGAATCGGATATTGATGTGTGCAACGAAGTGGTTGACGAATGGAAGCAGGTAATTGCACCCGACCAGACTGGCGACGATGGGGGCATTACTACCGAAAAAATATTTGATATGCTTGATAATCTTCAGGCGGCACTCAATGATTTCGATACTCTACGCATTGACGAAGCTGTTGAGGAGCTTGAAAAGCATACCTATCCTGCAAATCAGCAGGAGCTTCTTGAGCTTATACATAAGTACGCACAGGAAAGTGATATAGACAACTGCAGTGATGTGGTTGCAAAATGGCATGGAATGCTGTTGTAACTGCCGGCTATGTATGTGTATATTTTAAAATGCGAGAATAATTCCTATTATACAGGAATTGCTGCAAATCCGGAGCGGCGTCTGCGTCAGCATCTGGGTATTATAAAGGGCGGTGCAAAGTATACAAGGCTTAACAGAGTTTCGGCTGTAATGGCAATCTGGGAGGATAAGTCGGGAGAATATGCAAGAAAGCTTGAATTTCATCTCAAGAAAAAGCTTTCACATTCTGATAAGCAGCGACTTATTGAAAATCCTGATACGCCCTTTTCGGAATTCGGGGTTGATATTCCCAGTGAGGATTTTATTTATATAAGTCCTGATGAGCTTAATAAAAAATATTTTATGAAATGAGCAGGTGGAAACATCTGCTCATTATTGCAGTGGAACAAAATACAGATTAACTATTGAAAGGAAAACTATAATGAAAGTCGGAGAAAGAATAGCAGCTTTGCGTGAGCAGAAAAATCTGAGTGTTAACAAGCTTGCGAATATGGCAGGGATTTCTCAAAGCTTTCTTCGTGATATTGAACGGGGAAAGAAAAATCCTACTGTAGAAACGCTTTCATATTTTTGTGAAGCACTTAACATAACACTGACTGAATTTTTCAGTGATAACAATGAAGTGAATCCGTTTCTTATAGCGGCAGTAAAAAAGCTTGATAATGTTCAGCAGATAAAGCTTGCGGAGTTTATAAACAGTATAAATGATTAAGAATGTATATCAATAATCTGGTTTATGTGAAAATAAAAGGTATAAGTTTTAAAAAAACTATTTACAAACTCAGGAAAATACGTTATAATAGTACTGTTAAATATATAACGCTAATAAGCTTTATTTGACATTTTTTATAATGAAAACTGAGGAGGAATAATTATGCTGAAAATTGAAAGGCTTACAAAGCAATACGGCGAAAAAAAGGCTGTCGATAATCTTTCACTTCACATAAACAAGGGTGAAATTTATGGCTTTATCGGACATAACGGCGCAGGAAAAACAACAACCATAAAATCCTGCTGCGGTATCCTTGACTTTAATGAGGGTGAAATTTACATTGACGGTATTTCTGTAAAGGATAATCCGATTGAATGTAAAAAGATGATTTCATATATTCCGGATAATCCCGATTTATACGAATTTATGACAGGTATTCAGTATCTGAATTTTGTAGCGGATATTTTCGGAGTAAGTACATCAAAAAGGGAAGAACTCATTTACAAGTATTCTGACCTGTTTGAAATTACCGGAAATCTTTCCCAGCTTATAAGTGAGTATTCACATGGTATGAAGCAGAAGCTTGCAGTAATTTCAGCTCTTATTCATGAGCCTAAGCTTATTGTTATGGATGAGCCATTTGTAGGGCTTGACCCGAAGGCGGCATTTTCACTTAAAGAAATTATGAGAGAAATTTGCAGCAACGGCGGAGCAATATTCTTTTCAACTCATGTTCTTGAGGTTGCGGAAAAGCTTTGTGATAAAATTGCAATTATCAAGGGCGGAAAGCTTATCAGAAGCGGAAAGACTGAAGAAGTCACAGGTGATGCTTCACTTGAATCCGTATTTCTTGAACTGGAGGGATAATTATGCTCAAAGCTTTAATGAAAAAACAGCTTCTTGAAATGTCAGCGTTTCTTTTTCAGAACAAGAAGGACGGTAAAAGACGAAAGGCAGGTTCTATACTGCTTTATGCAATTCTGTTTATTTACTGTTTCGGAATTTTCGGTTCGCTTTTCTACCAGTTTGCGGATGCTGTATGTGAGGTGTATTTTGATATAGGCTTCGGCTGGCTTTACTTTACACTCTTTGCTATGATTGCAACGGTTATGGGTATTTTTCTTACAATCTTTTCTGTTTATTCGACGATATATCAGGCAAAGGACAATGAATTTCTGCTGTCGATACCTGTAAAGCCGCCACAGATAATATTTGCAAAGCTTCTTGGCTGCTATATTACAACGTTTATTTTTGAAGCGCTGGTAATGGTGCCATCATACATAGTATTCTTTATGAATATGGAATGGGGTCCGCTGGACGCTGTTTTGGCGGTACTGACTCTGTTGCTGCTTCCGTTTCTGGCGCTGACTGTTGCTTGTATTTTAGGTCTGCTTATTGCGTTTATAGCATCAAAGCTTCCGAAAAATGCAAGAACTGCGGCAACACTTCTGGTTTCGGTTGCTTTTCTGAGTGCGTATTTTTATGCCGCATCCGATTCGCAGAAACTAATACAGGCATTTATTAATAATCCTGACAGTGTTGCAGATGCTGCAAATATCATGTATCCGCTTTACATGCTCGGAAAGGGCATGGACGGTGAAATTTCATCATATCTTATTTTTGCGGGCATTGCAATTTTACTTTTTGCAGTTGTGCATTTTGTCCTTTCAAAAACATTTATAAAGATAGCAACTGCAAATAAAGGCTCAATCGTGAAGAAATTTGAAAAGAAAAGCCTTTCATCCGCATCGGTAGGAAAGGCACTTTTAAAACGTGAATTTATACATCTGAAAAGCAGCGCAACATATATGCTTAATTGCTGTATGGGTACGCTTTTAACTATAATGGCAGCTGTGTTCGTGATAATAAGCAGTGACATGATTACCGAAACAATAAATACACTGGGGATAACAGCTGATATTACGGGACTGATTGTCTGCGGCGCTATAGCACTTATTTCGGGCATGAATGACCTTACAGCTCCTTCAATATCCCTTGAAGGAAAAAGTATATGGATTGTTCAGTCACTTCCGGTTTCGCCATGGAAGGTGCTGAAATCGAAAATTATGCTGCACATGATTCCGACTGTTATTCCGGCGCTTGCACTTGCGGCAGTTTCACAGTTTATCTTTGACATGACCATGCCTGCAAGAATTATGACATTTGTATGCGCTGTTGTATTCCCGCTTTTTGAGGCGGCATTCGGACTTATCCTCAATCTCAAAATGCCGAACCTCAACTGGACAGATGAAATGATTGCTGTAAAGCAGGGGGCAAATGTTATGATAGCCATATTCGGCGGATGGGTAATTGTTATTGCCCTTGGCATTCTTTACTATGCAGTTTCCGGCTTTGTTTCAGCTTCGTTGTATCTTATCCTTGCTATAGCACTTGTGATTGTGGTTACAGCTGTTATGTTTTTATGGGTAAGGAAAAAGGGCGCAGAAATTTTCAGTAAGCTTTAAAATACGTTTTAAACTGACTTCGTTTGTGCGGGGTCAGTTTTTATGGCGATCATCAGTTTCTCTTGAACTGCAGATATGAAAAAACCTTTCGGATATATTATTCCGAAAGGTCAGACTGTAGAAAAACCTAAATATTGATTTTCGTGCCGATTAAATCGGCAGATTTATATTACGAAGGCAGATAGTAAGGGGACGCTTTTTCTTGCAAAGCGTCCCCTCTTGAAAAAACAGCCCACTGGGCTGTTTTGTCAATTCACCCCTCGTAAATGCGCCTTCGATAGGGGATTTTCGCTCACTGCGGTGAGCGACCAAAGGCTCTGCCTTTGGATTCCGCCAGCATTTTTGAAAAATTGCTGGACCAAAAAACTTTTGGTTTGAAATTCAAAAAACGACTTTTTCGACAAACTGACCTTTCGGATATATTATTCCGAAAGGTTTTTTGTTATATTAAGATTTAACAGTGAACGTATTCCCTTGAAATCATTTATTTTAGAAATTTACGAATGTAATCATTCTTCATCTTCGGCTGTCTGGTTGTTCTGTGAAACAATAGGCTTCATTGTAGGGAAGAGCAGAACATCTCTGATTGAAGCAGAGTCGGTGAGGAGCATAACAAGTCTGTCAACACCGAAACCAAGACCGCCTGTCGGAGGCATACCGTATTCAAGTGCGTCAATAAATTCCTCATCAATTTCACCTGTCATATCGCCCAGTGCACGTCTTGCGGCAACCTGATCCTCGAAACGCTTTCTCTGGTCGATAGGGTCGTTAAGCTCGGAGAATGCATTGCCCATTTCTCTTGCATATATGAAATATTCAAATCTTTCTGTAAATGCAGGGTCAGACGGCTTTTTCTTTGCAAGAGGTGAGTTTTCAACAGGGTAGTCGTAAATGATAGTTGGCTGGATAAGCTTTGCTTCAACAAATTCGTCAAAGAATGCAATGAGAACATGTCCCTTGGTAGCATTATCGCCTTCCTCAACTTCAACGCCCTTTGATTTTGCACAGGCTCTTGCGTCCTCGTCAGTAGCCCAGTCGTCATATCTTACACCGGCATACTTTTCAACAGCTTCCTTCATTGTAAGACGTTCCCATGGCTGTCCCATACGGATTTCAACACCCTGATAGGTAATAGTATCAGTTCCGCAGATTTTTACAGTAAGGGTTCTGTATAAGTCTTCAATCAAGTCCATCATGCCGATATAGTCGGTGTATGACTGGTACATTTCAATTGTTGTAAATTCAGGATTGTGAGACGGGTCCATACCCTCGTTACGGAAAATTCTGCCCACTTCGTATACTCGGTCAAAGCCGCCGACAATGAGCTTTTTGAGGTTAAGCTCAGTTTCGATACGAAGGAACATATCCATATCAAGTGTATTATGATGAGTTGTAAACGGTCTTGCCGCAGCTGCAATCTGAATTGGGAGGAGGACAGGTGTTTCAACTTCGAGGTAGCCGATATTATCCATGTAGTCACGGATTTCCTTCATAATACGGCTTCTTGTGATAAATGTCTGTTTAACGTCAGGATTTACAATAAGGTCAAGGTACCTCTTGCGGTAACGTGTGTCCTGATCCTTTAAGCCGTGCCACTTTTCCGGAAGCGGTAAAAGTGATTTTGAAAGAAGCTTGATTTCCTTTGCATGAACGGAAATCTCGCCCATTTTTGTTCTGAAAACAAAGCCCTTTATTCCTACAATATCACCGATATCCCATTTTTTAAAGCCCTGATAGATTTCTGTTCCCACATCATCACGCTTTACATAAACCTGAATTCTGTCGCTTCCGTCACGTACATCCATGAATGAAGCCTTGCCCATGATACGGCGGCTCATAATACGTCCGGCAATTGTTACAGTTTCAGCCTGAAGCTTTTCAAGCTCTGCCGCAAGCTTTTCTTCGTCATCACCGACAGCAGATTTGATTTCCTGCTCCTTCTTTTCAAAGTCAGCCTTTAACTGTGCATTTTTTGAATCAACATCAAACTTTGTGATTTCATAAGGGTTTGCGCCTGCCGCCTTTAAGTCATTCAGCTTGTCAAGGCGTACCTGTCTGTATTCGTTTATATTTTCTGTAAGCTCCTCAGGAGCATTGTTCTTTGTATTTTCAGCCATTTTCTTTCTCCGTAAATTTTTTTATTTTGAAATTTCTATAATTTCAAAGGTGATTTCACCAACCGGTGCTTCTACAGTAAAGAAATCACCCGGTTTTTTCTTCATTGCAGCTTTGCCGATAGGGGATTCGTCAGAAATTTTGCCTTCGTCAGGGTTAACTTCAGTTGTACCGACAATCTGGAGTGTTTCAATTTCATCACTGCCTGACCTTTTGATTTTAATTATAGAACCCATACCAACTTCGTCAATTGAAATATCGTCGTCATCAACAACCTCGGCATTGGCAATTGTTTCTTCAAGCTGTGCAATTGTAGCTTCGAGCATAGCCTGCTCATTTTTTGCTTCATCGTATTCGGCATTTTCTGAAAGGTCACCGAATGCTCTTGCTTCCTTGAGCTTCTGTGCAACCTCTGCACGGCGAACTGTAACCAGTCTTGTGTATTCGCTCTGAAGTTTTTCAAAACCACCACGGGACATCTGTTTTTTAGCCATAATTATTTTCTCCTTGTATTTGATTTTATTATCTTTGTATACAGATACCGATTATCATTCAGCACCTAAAAATTCCCAACTTATATTATATATTATTTTGGCTGTTTTGTCAACTTGAAAACTCATTCTGTATTTGTAAAATTTTCGTAGGCAGATAAATTTGTATTTAGCGTTTTAAAAATAATTTCGTACTTTCTTGCTTGTGCAAGAAAGATACCAAAGAAGCACATTTCTTTTTCTTAATGAGAAAAAGAAACAAAAAGAAAAACAAACTCAAAACTGAAATAAGATTCAGACTGTTTCCCCATAAAAGAACTATCATACCTGATAAAAAGCAAACTGTTGCAGATAGTCTGCATAAAACGCAATTCTCCCCGCAAATTAAGTTGTAGTTTGAGAAAGCTTGAAATTTCGAACTTACAAATTCTATTTTAATTGCAACCATCTATAAATGGACTTTTAACTTTGCAATTATGAAGTTGACAGGTACAGGGAAACATTATTATTTAAGCAACAAATTCATGTATAGAATTTTTTCTTTTTTGCTGACTTTTTTCTTTTCGAGAAAAGAAAAAAGTATATGTGCTTTCTTTGTAACTTTCTTTGCACAAGCAAAGAAAGTTAATAACAAGATTGGAAAGAAAAATATATATTTACGCTTATTGCCCACATTTATTTTACAGATACACTCATTCTTCGGTTATGCTGATATTTACGCCGTTTACGGCAACATCGTCTTCTGCTTTTATAAGAATATATTTTTGACCGTCTATAATTTTCGTTTTTATAAGGTCAAGACGTTCCGGATTTACCTTTATTGTAATATCAGCTGTTTTCATTTCAAATTTTTTTACGTCAACTACATTTTTGGGGCTTATTCTAGCATTTTCGCCGAAGCTTTCATCGTACTGCTTTTCAAATTTTTCAACATTTTCAGTCGGAACATTGCAGTATTCAAGAACATTGCTTATCGTTTTTTTTGAAATTGTAAGAGGCGGTTCGTCCTTGAACGCCTTGTGCTCTGCCACCATTTCGGAAATCTGGTTGTGAACTGTCTGCATTACTTCAAAATCACAGTGCTCACTTACCGATTCTTCGATAATTGTATTGAAAACTTCCTTTTGCGTGTCAGCAGGCATTGGGATATCCGTATTGAAAATTTCGTCTGTAAATTCGTCATAGCTAAGTGAGGAATTTTTTATGTAGTAAAGTGCATCGTAAATGTTTGCCTGACGGTCATCAAATGCCGGAAACATGAAGCCAAGCTCAGGATTGCTTATTACCCAGTCGGTTTTGATGTTTTTAAACTGCTGTTCTGTTACGGCATAGCTCAGGGCAGGCTTTGTCATTGTTACAGGACAGATGGCGCAAAGAAGATATTTGAAGATTGTATCTGTATCTTCAAGCTTTATATCATCCTTTGTGTATGAGGGAACATCATACTTGTCAAGCGTTAAAAGTATCAGATATTTTCCTTCGATATGCAGTGATGAGATGACATGCTTATAAAATTCATCCACTGTCTCATCGTCTTTCAGCTCACTGTCACGAAGCTTCATGAGCAGATTGTGTTCATCACTGTCAATAACCTGCTGGTTTGAAAATTCAATGTCAATAAGATTTTTTCCCTGCTGTCCGGAAAGAACCTTTTTGATTATTGAAAGAAGCTCGGCAGCCTCATCCTTTGGAACAGTTCCGAGGAACTGGCTGAACTGTGCAACAATTTCCTTGTTTTCATTTACATAACATCCTCTTATGTCGGAAATACTGCATTTGTCAATGTTGATTCTTCTGCGGATTTCCGCAATTTCTTTTTCTGTCATTGTTTTTTCTCCTGTTTTATTATGTTTATTTCAGATAAAATCAGACACTCCGAAGTAATCAGAGTGTCTGTGAATTTTAAAGCTTTTTCTTTTCTTCTTCAAGTGCCTTTATAAGGTCATCAATTGAATTGATGTTATCCTGTTTTCTTGCTGCCGGCTTTGGAGCAGGTGCAGGAGCAGGTTGCGGTGCTACAGGCTGTACAGACGGCTGAACCGGTGCCACAGGCTTCTGTACTGGTTCCTGAGCCGCATTCGGAACAGTGAATGCTGTTGTTTTTTCAGCATTCATTGCGTTCTGTACAGGTGTCTGTACATTTTCACTTTCGTTAAGAGCCGCTTTGATAGCTGCCATTTTTTCTTCTCTGTCAGAAACAGGTGCATTTGGCGCAAGAGATGCTTTGCGTGAAACAGGTGCCGGCGGCTTTTCATCAACCGCTGCTCTGAACTTTTCGACAGCACTTTCTGTCTGCAGATTTCTTGCCGAAGGATCACTTGACATATTTCTTTTTGCAGCCGGTTTCATTGTGAAGTTTTCGGCTATTGATGACTTTTTCATTTCAAAGCTTGCATCAGGCTTGGGTGCCATTGACGGATCAAACAATGGATTGGCAGAGTGATCACGAAGTTCATTTGTATTGCTTCCGATTCCAAAGGTTTCAGGGTAAACAATATTGTTTTCTTCTCTTTCACTGCGTTTGACAGATAAAATCTTAAATATAAGCATAACGAGAAGGATAAGACAAGGTATAATCATTCCCACAAGAATACCTGCCATGCTTTTTAAAAAAGTTATTACGCTGCCAAGCTTTTCGCTTTGGACAGTACATTTTGCTATTACATTTTCCTTAGGTACATTAAGAATATTATCAGAGGCATTGTCAGCGGCAACACGATAAACAGTATTATCAGTATTGTGAACAACCTCAACAATTCTCATAACATTTTCAACTTCTGCGGTTTCACTGAAAAGTATAACATTTCCTTCGGTAAGAACAGCAGTTTCGTTACTGTCACCTATAACTGCGGCACCTTCAGGTATTCCACCTTCAGAATCCATTAAATCAGTGTTCATAACATAAATGTTTTTTCCAAATACGCTTCCGGACTTCATGCTTGATCCGAAAATGTAATTTACACCAACTGAAAAGATAATCAGTGCGATAAGAACTATAGATAAAACAACCTGAAAAATAGTAAGACCAAATTTTTTCCCGTTTTTCATTTTTATTCCTCCAAACATAAGCTATTTACATTATAACACAAGATTTCGTAAATTACAATTTAATTTTAAAAATTTCTTGAAATTTTTAAAATTTTATTTAAACGCTTGACATATTACAGATTTATGGTAAAATATATAGTAGAGTTTTACCAAAAATAAATGAATTGTTATATGGGTTATTTTTTGATGAGAAATTTATTTCTGGCTCTATATAGTTAAATTAGATGTTGTAAAATATTTATGCTACTGTGGCTCAGCAGGTAGAGCAGCTCACTCGTAATGAGCAGGTCGCCCGTTCGAATCGGGTCAGTAGCTCCAGTGCGTGACCGCACAGGACATGTCGGGTTTACTTTAAGTAAGCCCGATATTTTTATGCACGACCATAAAATAAACTTCGCGATGTTTAGTAACATTTACAACTAAAGTAAATCGCGGTATGGGTCCAGCGTCAAGCTGGTTTAGGCTCGACCGTTTATTTTTCATCTATTTTATAGTAATAAGACATCCTATGACTATAAAAAAAGATGAATAGTCAGCAAAGCCCGTATTTACGGGCTTTCAGACTGTAGAAAAACCTCAATATTAAATTTTGTGCCGATTAAATCGGCAGATTTAAATTACAAAGGCAGATAGTAAGGGGACGCTTTTTCTTGCAAAGCGTCCCCTCTTGAAAAACAGCCCAC
>SVNU01000066.1 GCA_015066715.1 Ruminococcus sp.
CTGTTTTGAAAGTGACAGATTTCCTATGTTTTTCTCAATGTATCTGCGCATCGCTCCGTGAATAAAGGGCTGTGCATAAACACGGAACGGGCTTTTATTTGGATCGTATGTGTTTTTCTTTATCAGCTTTAACACAGCAAGTCTGCCTTCCTGTTCAAGGTCGGAAATTGTATCATTATTGTTCAGCTTGTATCTGCGGCAAAGCTTTTTAGCTTGTGTGCGTATAATCATTTCACAGCTGTGAATTAATTCTTCTCTTGTCATTTTACCCCTTTCGGACGTCCCTTTTTCGGCGGTGTTATTCCGCATTGTGTATATAAATTCTTTGATTTCAGCAGTTCTTCAAGTTCAGTATTACTGTACTTCGGAGAAGTTATTGCAACATGATATATGTCATTAGCCTTGCGGATAAGCTGTTTTTCCTGTTCTTTGGTAAGCATTCCACGCTGATAACATTTCTCTATTCTTTTCACACATCTTCTGTAAGAAAGATACTTTGGATTCGTTGCGTTTTCTTCTTTGCGTCGGATGTGCCCTACGCTACACCTTAACAACGATAAAAAGGTAAAGTTCGGACGGTTGGTTTTACAATACATCACCGAGAGAGCAAATATCAAAGTTGACGTAGTGAAAACAGTTTTCAAAGGTGCATTTCAAAAAACGAACTTATATCTACCAGTAATCAAAAAAGAGTATTTATCTCCCAAAACACGGGAGACTAATACTCTTTTTTAAGTTGTAATTATTAATTCAACAAATGTGCGATTAAAATCAGATCTGTACCGAATTATAATGAAAAAAACGTAAAAGTAATTTCACTCTCACGTTTTTTCTTTAGAAATCGTTCTCATTTTAAAATTTTTCCATCAGAGATCTCAATAATCCTGTCGCATTGCTTAGCGATTTCAAGGTCATGAGTAACGATTATGACCGTATGACCTTTCTTGTTGAGACTATGGAACAGCTCCATAATTTCAGCAGCCGTTTTTGTATCAAGAGCGCCTGTCGGCTCGTCGGCAAGGATCATAGACGGCTCATTGACAATGGCTCTGGCGATCGCAACACGCTGTTTCTGACCGCCGGAAAGCTTATTTACAGGCTTTTTTGCCATAGAATCCATACCAACGGATTTAAGCGCATTTAAAGCCTTATCCCTTTTATTTGAAACCTTTTCCTTAGAAAAGTCAAGAGGCAGCATTACATTTTCTATGCAGGAAAAGTCATCCACAAGCGCAAAATCCTGCATTACCATTCCGATTTTGCTGTTGCGGATCTCGGCAAGCTTTCTCTCGCTGAGATTTTTCACAAGCACATCATCAATGCAATATTTTCCGTCTTCATAGCTGTCTATACAGGCAAGAATATGAAGCAGGGTCGATTTTCCTGCGCCGGATTTTCCGATCACAGCAACAAGCTCGCCGTCATTTATGGTCAAAGATACGCCTTTCAGAGCCTCAAACTCGTTTGCCTTGCCTTTGTTGTAAATTTTCCGGATATTTGTTAGCTTTATCATAGATCATTCCTCCTCAGTTTGACTTCAGTACCTGGTTAGGCGTATTGTTTCCGATTATATTAAGCGGCAGGATTATTGACATCAGGACGTAAATTATCATTATAACGGCGCATCCTGCGATCTGCCATATTCCGAATTCTATAACTGTATTGCCCAGAATACCCACTGCCTTTGCAATAAATATTCCGCCAAGGCTTAGTATAAATGAAATGGTCACGCTGACAAGCGATGAAAAGAGGTTGACCGCCGCACACTGTTTCCATTTAAGTCCACAAACATAATAAACAGCGTAGTTTTTGAGCTGACGTTTTGCTGAAAGCGCCGATGTGCTGACTGCTCCCACAAGAGTGAGAATGAAAATGCAGATAAATATCGGCATCAGATTGTATATCTGAGAAAAAATGTGATCAAGGCTATTTTTTTTCATGTTTTCCGTGGAAGAGGTGTAGGCAGTATGAAGCTGCTTCATTGTCTGATTACCTCTTTCGATGGTTTCCGGAGAAGCACCGTCCGGATATGTTACAAAAACGTTTCCGCAAAGCTGCATGACTACAGGCTTATCAATGAGTTCTTTTTGAAGCATCAGGAAAACCGGAGCTTCCTCACGTTCAAGCTTAAAGTCGTTATAGAAATTTCGATAGTCGATTTTTTCTACGGAACGTGTTGACTGGTCAATTATTTTTGTATTATCTTTCAGAACGCCGATTATCTCCGCTTTCACCTCGCTGTCGAAGCAGAACAGGCTGATTTTGTCGCCTGTTTTCAGACCGTAATCATTTTTCGATACAACGACTTGAATTTCATCTCCAACAGGTTTTTTGAGATCGAACCAGCGTCCGCTTTCAAGCTCCGGAGTAAAAATTTCCGCATAAATATCATCATAGCTTACAAAATGATCTGAGATGCTGTTTTCATCTTCTGTCCGCACTTCCTGACCGTCCGGTGAATAAGTCAGCCACGGAGTATACTGTGCAGCAACAACATCCTCGCCTTCAATAAGGTCGTGTATTTCATCAGTGGTTCGCAGCGTCAGACCGGTTTCCGGATTTATTCCGTACTGAATATTGTAAAAATATCCCTTGCTGTTGAGGAATTCCTTAATAGGAATGTAATGTCTGAAACGTGAAACAATAGTTGAGATCATTGCAATAAGAATTACGAAAGCAACAGTCATTTGCAGTATAGTCAGAATATTCATCAGCAGATTGTGCCGAAGATTTTTAAGTCCCAGTTTAAACAGCATTTACCTTTCCTCCTTTGCTTCACGGATATTTTTTCTGAGAAATCCGCTTATCATGAAAATCAGCACTACAAGGGTTGCCGCAATATAGATCCCGAAAATAAGCAAATAGAGTTTTGTACTGTATGCCGATTCTATATACTCAAAGTGCTTTCCAAGCTTCGGCAGTACGAATTTGTCGTAAATCAGCGTAGTCAGCGCAAAAAGCGGAACTGCGATCATCATGCACTCGGACAAGAACATTCCCAATGCTTTGAACTTGGTACATCCGCAGATTCTGAATACGGCGAGGGTTTTTGTTCTCTTTGAAAGGATATATCTGTAGAGCACGGCAAAGTTGATTGCCGCTAAAACTGCTATCATTATCGAAATTAAAATGATTGTGTTATATAAGTAAATAATTTCCGCTTCGGGAATGTCAAGGTCGGGGACGGTTACAGCATCGCCAAAGGTAGCTTCAAAGTTCTTTTTGACTTCTTTGTATTGGGCGTTGGTTATTGGGTTTTCAAAGCTTATATAAATAAAATCACGAAACATTGTATCTTCGTCTAATGATTCAAATGGAATTAAAGGTGCGGAATAAACTGTATTATATCCGATAACTTCGTATTCCTTATTCTGAACCATTATCCACCGCTTGTTGCCTTCAATACGAGTTGTGAGTGGTGTGGTAAAACAATTATCCTGAGATATTGTATTAATCGAATGAACTACCGCAACAAGCTCGCCATTTATTTCTTGCTGTTCATTGAAATATTCTCCGCCTTGCCAGTTACCTAATTCCTGAAGATTTTTATATAAAATTTCACATGGATGAAAGTGATTATTTCTTATAGTAAAATCAGTTCTCATCAATCCCCAGTTGCTTTCTTCTGTAAACGGCTCTATCTCAAGATTAAATGAATACATAATAATTTTGTCGTTTGTTTCAGGAGAAATAGATAAAACACATTTTTTTATTTTTTCTTTTGACACATTAGACTTATCGTTGATATCTATTGTAATATTATAATTCTCACTTTCTTCCTCTTCCTTTATAACGTTATAGTTTTGATAAAGACCATATGAAAAATTTATAATGAAAGAGGATGTGATAATGCAAATAAAAATTAGCAAAAATATCATTTTTTCGTTCTGTATGAATGACTTCAAATTTTTTAGTATAAATTTCATAAATATATTCCTCAAAAGGGTTGCCGCTCTTAATATAAGGCGGCAACCTTGAAATTACCGTGAAATGCAGTTAATTACTATAGTTAAAGATTTGTGTATTCCAATGATGCCAATGGTGTTCCCTGAGGTAACTGGGTAAGATACAATGTTCCATATCCTACATATCTATACGTATTGTTCTCCGGAACAGAATATGCATGAAGATACATGCTATCTTTGCCTGCTATTACACCATGCGTACTGTCGTGATACACATATGCTCCCTCTCTTGTATATACATAACAACTTATTTGATTAGATACTTATATTGTCTTTTCCTTGCTGTACTTAGTGATTGTCTCATACGATGTGCCTGCGTATACCGTAAATACAGATCTTAAACGATATGTACCATTTGATAAAGAACTCTTGCTATTCGTTATCGAGCCTTGAAAATTGTATACCGTACCTGTCCATGTTGCATTTTTCACATTGATCCAGTTTCCTGAAGAATTCTTTTTCTGCAGTGCCTGTTTTATAACAATTTTTGTCGTTTCGTTATAATATCCAATAGCATTACTTTTGCAAGTTGCTGTTGATCCTGAAATTGTAAGTTCGGAACTGCAAGATTGTGTATATGAATACTGTGGAGAAACATCCGGCGGGACATAGGCAGAAAACGCAGTCCCACAGACAAGGCAGACTATAGACATAATGGCAGCCAAAAGAACAGCTAATGATCTTTTAAACAATAAAATCACCCCCTAACTATATTACATTTTGAATGAGTAACGATTTTTTACCCTTCATTAAGTAATAACTGTTTAGGGAGTGGATTCATGACAAATAATTCCAATCTTTTATATTATTCTATTTTTTGCACAGATTTAGCAATATCTATTAGTGCATTTTTACCAATATTAGAACTGATGCTTATTATATAATCGCCATTGTCAAAAATCAAATTATCGTAGTTGTGATTATCATGAAAATATATTGCTTCATAATTATTCAGCATTATTGTTGAAAATTCCGTATCCTCCGTATTTACATTTTTATCATACATATCTTTTGTATATTGTTCGTAATTTATGATGATATCATTTTTCATATAAGTAATATGCCTGCTATATTCAGTATGATCTTCATAGACAATTGTAAATCCAGTAAGGTCAGATGTTATTCCATAGATATCTTCTATTACCATTGGGAAATCATCATCTTCAACAGATTGTACAGTTGAAAATTTCTCGTAAATACGTACAAAGAAGTCAGCTACAGCATTTCTCAGAGCTTCAACGCTCATAACAGTAACCGATGATGCTGCAAGGATAATTACAGCAATGCAGGCAGCACGCTTCCCAACAGTATTGATTATCCTATAGTAAGGCTTATTTCTGCGTTTTATAAGCTTTTTCATTTTCTTCTCAAATTCAGGAGAAAACTCATGTTCATCTCCATCTATATCAGGCAGCGCACTGACATATTCGGGGACAATTGCATCATAAAGAGCTTTTTTAAATTTTTCATTTGCCATATCATTCACCTTTTTCTAACTCAGATTTAAGCAACCTTTTCGCACGTTCTAAACGCTTACGAACATTGTCTATAGAAATATCAAGCATTTTTGAAATTTCCTTGACTGAAAAATCATTGACATAATGTAAAAGAAGAACATCTTTATAAATCTGAGATAAACCTGAGATAGTCCTGACCAGGTTTTCATAATTTATGTCCTCAAAGAAATCAATGTCTATAGGCAATTGTTCCTCATCAAGTTCTGTACAGCGTTCAATATTTTTGTTGTAAGTGTTAATAGAGTTATTCCTAATAATAATAACAATATAGGATTCCATTTCATGACAAGACATTGTTTTTATTTTCTCAAAATTGTTTGCAATTGTTAAAAACGACTGATGAACAGCATCTTCGGCATCTTCTTTATTGTGTAAAATGCAAAATGATAATTTAAAAAGCATTTGCTTATATTTTATGTACATTTCTTCAAATTTAATTTTATCCTCATCTGTATTGAGAATGGTTAAATAAACATTGATCATACGAAATCCCTTTCAAATCACTGTATTATTATTCTCATTGCTTTATGTTTTTTAATTATTTTACCATATTCGAGCAGCAATTGCAAGAAATTTTTTAAAGGATCATAATCAGTATTTTGAAACATACCAAAACAAGTAGATACCATAACTAAATAACTTATTGCCCTGAAATTGCTTTAAAAAGCAATTTCAGGGATTTCCTTGGCCTTAGAGCATATCAAGCAGAAGCCTGTTCGATGATGCCGCTACGAATTTCATATTCACGCACTCGGCGATAGAAAGTATTAGCCGACAATCCCATTCTCCGCATAAAATCCCTGCCTGTGATGTGCTTGGACTTCCATTCCCCATAGAGCTGCCC
This sequence comes from Ruminococcus sp., assembly GCA_015066715.1. Classification (GTDB taxonomy): domain Bacteria; phylum Bacillota; class Clostridia; order Oscillospirales; family Ruminococcaceae; genus Porcipelethomonas. Next base: position 6,327 of record SVNU01000066.1, read on the forward strand.
GAACCTTGTCCAGTCAATCTCTATCAGCTTTCTACCTGTGTATTTGCCCTGTGCCTTTGCAATCTCGATGCCCTCACGCTGACGCTGTTTGAGCTGTTCTCTTTCAAGCTGAGAAAGGGCGGCGAACACGGTCAACATGAATTTCCCCGTAGGGCTGTTGGTGTCGATGTTGTTAAGGAAGTTTTTTGCAGAACGCATCGGACGGCTTAAATTTGTTAAATCCACAATTCTATAATTTGATTATCACAAAATCATCACAAAGCTGTCACTTTTTTTTTTTTTTTTTTTTTGAACACCTTAAAATCACATTGATGTGTTATGATGTGTTATAAAGTAAATAACACAATATTTCGGAGGTTAAAATGGAAAACGTAATTTGTAAGGCAAATATATGGTCAAAGCTTAATAAGGTATTAGTAGTTGTTCCGTTGATCCTGTCAATCATTTTTGCAGCGGCATGGTTCATTCCGGTGAGGGAGAAAAAAGATGACTATTCCTATTTTTATGTAATAGATAAATATAATATTTTTGGATACCAATTAAAGCATGAATACTATGATCTGGATGACGAATTCGACGAAAGTCACATCAATTATGGCAAGGGAAAATATTATCTTGGTGCATATCCTGTTGCAATTGTTTGTATTGGTTTGGTCTGGCTCCTAATCGTCAACAATTCGGCAAAAAAGTGTTCATTGCAATTGGATGAGCGTGGAGTGAAGGGACAACGCAAGACTGTATTCTCTTCGGCTCAGCTTAATCTCCCGATAGAAAAAGTCGATAACATCGGCGTGACTGACTCCTTATTCAACAAACTGACGGGAGGAAAAACGGTTTCCGTTCGTTCAGCCTCCGGCGTGGTAAAATTTCCATGGGTACATAATGCCGATGAATTTGTTGAAAAGACCTTGGCACAAATTGAGGAATTCAAGAAACATCAGAAATTGGATCAGCCTGCCACGGTTTTGCAGAATGACGCAGGAAATCAAAGTATTGTGGGTAAAATCGCCGATTTGAAAAATCTCCTTGACCAAGGCGTCCTTACACAGGAAGAATTTGACAAGAAAAAAGAGGAACTGCTGAATAAAATGTAAAAAATAAAAGCTGCTCTGCATTTTGTACAGCAGCTTTTATTTTTTATAATTGGTGTGGATCGCAAGCAAATACTTATATTCGTCATTGAAAAGTGCCTTGCAAAGCTCCTGACCTATCAGCAAAGCACGTTCGGGAGTAACTTCGCCCGGCGGAAAACTTTGTATTATATGCTGGGCTTCGTTTCGGCAGCGACCTGTGCCGACGAACTGCCTTGTTTCTGCAAATTGTCTTGATGCTCCAGATGGAGCAGATACGCACAAACTGCTAACAACATATTTGCCGTTGTTGGTTTTGTCCGGGTTGCAGATATAAGCAATTGCATTGTACGCTCCCTTGTGGATCGTATGGACGTTAGTAATTGCCAAATTTCATCTAACCTCGCTTTCATATCGTTAATATCTTCATCGTATAATTTGCCGCCCTTGTTCACTCTGTGGGCTACCTGATTGAACGAATTTGAGATAGAGGAAATATATCTCGCTATCTGTTTTATGTCCTCGGTATCTTCCTCAACATTCATCACGGTTAAAGCGGAATATCTGCAAAAATCACCACGGCTCTTGAAAGAAGTTTCAGCATATCGGCGGTTGATTGCTTCAAGCTCCTGATCATTCACTCTGAATGTTATCAGGTGACTGCGGACTTCGCTGTTATACACGCTCGGATCGGTGTCCTGCGGCGGTGACTCGCCCTCTGCATTTTGAGGCTGACCGTCAAAATCAACCTCGCCTGATTCGGTAACTTCAAGCATTGTAACAGTCTCGGCAGCGATGTCCTCTGAAACATTCTGCCCGTCATTATCGGACAGAATATTTTCACGCATTTCATCAACGTATGTATCGGCAAGCTCCTGTGCAATTTCATCGACTTGTTTGTGCTTGAACAGTCGGGTAAAAAAGTTACCCTCGGAATTTTTGAATACTGACATTTTGCTTTCTCTCTCTTTCTTGGACGGCTCTGCCGTCCTTTTTCGTTTGCTCCGCAAACTCTCAGGGGTCTTAGGGGAAATTTCCCCTGACAAGCCGTATGGGTTTACGATTTTTCATAATCGTAATACGCCATACCGTGCTTGCTCCAATTGAACGGGCGATTTTCGCCCGTCTCTCTTTTTAGCCGTTTTACGGCTTATTTTCACGCTATGCGTGAATTTGGAGCTGTGCGACTTCCCTTTATTTTCACGGTTCTGATGATATTGTACTGGAGTACGGCGCAGTTATCGTGCTGGGTGTGCGGCAGTTTTATGAAAGTGTGAAAGAATTGGTTTGGGTATTGCTTTTTCGGGGACGATATGGTATAATTTAGGAGTAGAAGCAGGTAGGCGGTTTGCTCCTAATTCAAAAATCGGAGGTAATATAATGACTGAACTTTTTTCAACCGATAGATTGATTGTAAGAAAATTCACACCAGCGGATTATGATGATTTGGCGGACATATTGACTGATGTTGAAGTCACTTATTTTGAACCATACGATACATTTACAAGAGAAGCGTGCATTCAAGAAGCAATAAACTTTTCAAACAGCGATGAATTCTATGCTGTTGTATTAGAGGGAAAGGTTATCGGTAAAATATATTTTTCTGATAAGGGTTACGGCAGCTATGAAATAGGATACACTTTCAATAAAGAATATCAGGGAAATGGATATGCCTCTGAAAGTATTAAGGGAATGATGAAGTATGCCTTTTCTACCCTCGGCGTTCGTCGAATATTTGCTGAAATAGATACAAGGAATAGTAAATCAATCAGATTAGTTGAAAGAGTAGGAATGCGTAAAGAAGCTGAACACAAAGAACTATTCCCTCGTAAGGGAGAAAATGATGTCTATAATGATTTCTTTGTATACGCTATTCTAAAAAAGGAGTTTAAGTAATCCACTTCATATAAATGAATATATTACCTCAATGCAGAGCAACCACAGCTCTGCATTTTTCTTTTTCAGCCCGAAAATCAAATTTACCAGTGTAAAATGTCGAACGGAAAACTTCATTGGCACACCAAAGTTCATGCGCACTGCGAATAGACAAACAGCGGTGTTGTGCGCTATAATTTTTGTATGGGGTCAAGGACTTATCCCTGCCCTAAAAAATATAGAATGGAAGTGATATAATGGCTTCGATCACTGAAAAACTGACCAAGCTCGAAACAAAAATTGAGAAGCGCAAGAGCGTTATCAAGACCGAAACCGATAAGCTCAATGCTGACCTTGAGGAATACAACAAACTTTACCTTATGGCTCTTGCCAACAAGTATAAGCTGAGTGGCAAAGACCTGTTCTCCGCTATTGAGCGTGAGCATGACCAGCTTGAAAAGCTCCGTGAGGGTGAGACTTTAGATGATAAGGACAGTGCTTCCACGGTCGGTGATACTGCGGTCAGGCACGGGAGTTTTCCCCGTAATAACATGAGTGAGGGGGCATTGAATGAGTGATTACACCTATCATATCGGTGACGATTATGATTGTAATAATAAAGAATATGTTGCCCTGTCTACGGATAAGGGACAGCAGATAACGGTTGCCCTCACAGCAAGCGGAGTGCCTTTCAAGGGGCGCTATGATAAGGAGGGTATCTTCTTCGATTATGATAGGGATTACAAGGAATCCGTAAACGAAATTATTGCAAAATTTACCTCGGACGAGTATGCCGAACAGCGGAATGAAATAACGGAACATAAGGGCAGTGACAGCCTTTATTTTCTACCGACTGTGGCAAAGCTCCTGCGTATGACAGAGGGTACGCTCCGCCGCAGACCTATGGATATTCAGCTTGCTGTCTGCAAGCGATATGTCGATAACTGGTACTGCGATACTTACACGATCCAACATGAGCTGAGAGATGCTCTTTCGCTGACAACCAAACCTGAGTTTACAGACAGCGAGAAAGATATAGCTGTCGGAAAGGACTAAAGAATTGAATACAACATCTGCCGTAGAAAAGAGAGAGAAGGCGGTTGACTATGTTGCTGACGGTATCAAAGTGAGGGTGACTTATCCCGACAATGTTTCCGATACTATCAAGCAGCAGAAGATCAACAAGATGTACGATATTTTCCTCGGTGCAATGCGCCGTAACAGAACAGAGGAAACAACTGAATAATTTGGCACTCTGCCGAAAATGATTACAGTTTCAGTTAAGCTGTTGCAATTTTCGGGCGGTTGTGCTATTATGATAATGTAAAACCAACCGTCCGATTGCAAACAGCAATTGGAGGTAAACAATGAGAAAATCAACAAAACAGACAAACGGTATTACGGCGATTTATGTACGCCGTTCGGTAAGCGATAAGGATAAGGGAAACAATTCACTTTCTATCGCTGCCCAGAAGGAGGAATGTGTAAAATTCGTTGGTGACAGCGAGTACAGGATTTACTGTGATGACGGCAAGAGTGGCAAGGATATTGCTCACCGTCCCGAATTTCAGGCTATGATGCAGGACGCTCGTGACGGAATTATTTCCCGTATCGTGGTAAAAAAGTATGACCGTTTCAGTAGAAATATGAGGGAATACTTGAATATCACGGACGAACTTGACCGCTATGGTGTGACCGTTTATTCCCTCTCTGAGCCGTTCAACACGGAAACAAAAGAGGGGCGAATGATGCGTAATAATCTGCTGAACTTCGCTGAATTTGAGCGTGAAACAATCGCCGCAAGAGTAGCCGATGCGTTTAATACTAAGGCAAGGGAAACAGGCTTTTATCAGGGCGGCAAGGTTCAGTTCGGCTATACTCCCGAAAGAAGAACGATCAACGGTAAGACAGGCTCGGTGCTTGTTCCCTCGGAGAATGCGGAGGCTGTTCGTGTGGCTTATGAGCTGTATCAAAATCCCGATACCTCTTTGAATGATATTATCAGGTATTTCAAAGAGCATAACATAAACACAGTAAGACCTGAGCCACGTACAAGAAACGGTATCTCAAATATGGACAGGTCACATCTGAGCCGTATCCTTGAAAATCCGCTGTATGTGAGGGCTGACAAAGAGGTATATGCTTACTTTTCGTCAAAGGGCTATGAAATGCTTGACGATATTGAAGCCTATGACGGTATTCACGGTCTGTTCGTTCATGTCGGAGGTGAGTGCGGTCACTTCGTTAAGGTTGCTTTTCATGAGGGACTTATTCCTGCCGATGTTTGGCTTCGAGTTCAGGACAAAAAAACGCATAACAGCAAGTTCAACAATAACGGTACGGCAATAAATTCATGGCTTGTTGGTATGATGAAGTGCGGTAACTGCGGATATGCAATGCACATCAATCACCAAATCAACAGACAGGGCAGAAAATATCGTTATTTTTATGACTACGGAAGAAAAACGATGCAGGGCTGTTCTCACGATTATGCTACTGAGCTGAAACCCGAACAAGTAGAGGAAATCGTCTATCAGGAAATGTGCAGGCGTATCGAACAGCTTGTGATTTCAAAGCACGAAAGTACACAGGTCAACCCAGAAGCCGAATCACTACGCACGGATATTATCAAGGTCGATGAGGAAATAAACAAGCTCATGTGCAGACTTGCCGATGCGGACGACGTACTTTTCAATTATATTCAGGACAGGGTGAGTAAGCTCCACGAGCAGAAATCAGAACTTGAAAAGAAGCTCCAGACGAAAACTCGCAAGCGTAAGGCGATCGATACAAAACCCTTGGAAGAACCCATGAGCCATTGGGACGAACTGACGGTGCAGGAAAAACATAATGTGGCTGTCATGATGATTGATGTGGTCTATGTGAGTGATGAAAACGGTGTTGAGGTCGTTTTTAGTATATGAAAAAATAGCGTAGAATCGCTGTTTCAGATAGTTATGAAGGTGCTGCATTGGGCGTGCTTGTATGCAACTTGACTGCATGTGAATTTAGGATTTTCAAGTGACGGCTTATCACAATATATTGTTCGATAACCTCTTGTCATAAGGAAAAATCTGTTGCATTGCTTACAGCGTCTGGGATGATGACCTTTCATAAGTCCTTTGAGAAAATCCAATTTTGCCAATGCTTGTAAATTGTCGGTCTTGTAATATTCAGCGATGCAGTATTCCTTACTGTCTTTTGATTTCGGCATAGGGATATATTGCAGAAGAACAAAATCCTCTTGTGTATACATAAGTCCGTCTTTATCATCAGGACTTGCAATGAGATTTTTAAACGGCGGCTCATTCATAAACATACTATAAGCAAGTGCAAAGCTGTGGGTATCAAGCTTTTTAAGTCCTGCAAGAACTACATCTGCAAAGTTTGTGATTGTACGTGCAAAAGCAACTGCATCTTCAAAATATCCTGTTATAATATCAACAAGCTCAAGATAGCAGAGCCACGCAAAGTTATACTCCTCCGAATTGTATTCAAGCGATGAATACTGTTCTATGTAGCTTTTATCAATTGGATTGAGCAGCACTTCAAAGATTTTTATTTCACGAAGCATATCAATCAAATCACATACTGCATTGTGAATTTCAGTCCATTCGGAAAATGTCGGCAGTTTAATTAATCTGTCAGTAGCAAGCTTAAGCTTACGCTGTTTATCCGTTTGCAAAATGTGTCTGTAGAATAAATGCTCAAACCTGTCTATCCCTGCAAGCTGTTCAATTTTACTGTGCAGCGGTCTGATTTTATTAATCTGTTCTTGCGATATATTCATAAGAGATAGAGATAACTCGCCGAGCAGAAATTCCTGTCCCATTACTTCAATATGATTATCCTTGATGTAAACGTGAATGTATCCTTGCATAGCTGTCCTCCTGAATCGAAACTATGTTCTTGATTATATTATACCACTTATTTTTAACTTGTCAATACAAATGTCGCAAACAACAAAAATATATGTCTCCATATTTTATACCTTTTTGAAAAATACGGACATAGAATATATGTAAGCATTACGCACCGCAGATTTTTCTGTGGTGCGTATTTATTTTCCCCAACACAGCCGACACAAATTATTCGGTCGAGGTGATGTGCATTTTTATTTTTGCTGTTGGCTGTGTGGGGGTTATTATTGAGTAAAGGTTCAAATCAAGAAAACAAAAAAGGAGCGTGATAAAATGCAAAAGAAACTACAAACGAATACCGCTGAGGAAATACTCTCAACGGTATACAAACCAATTGAATATTTCATCGACGGACTTCTTGCACAAGGACTATATATCCTTGCAGGT